>NZ_JASCXL010000026.1:0-93594 GCF_030010595.1 Streptomyces sp. CC224B
TGGGCGCAATCCGATCCCATGCCGCATCCGTCAACTCACCACGACCCACCACAAGATCAATTATCAGACAGGACCTAGGAGGGGGAAATGTCAGGCATCGAGCCGGAGCGAGTACCCGCCAAGGACTCCTTGCGCGCAGGCCAAGTCGAGTCAGGGCGAGACGGAGTTCTGGCGCGCGGCGTTCACCGTCCCCAGCGCCTTGGCGAACTCATGGTCGGCGGCGCCGCGTTCGAGCGCGCCGCCCTCGCCGGAGCCGCCCCTGCGGCGCAGGACGACGTAACACCCTCCAACTGCCGCGGCGAACACGACCAGCATGGCGACGATGAGGAACATGTCGCCCCCTTCCCCTCAGGCAGAGCCCTGAGGCCCCTTGTCGCTCTCCATCCTCGCCCACCAGCTGCACCGCTGGGAAGGCTGCCCCTCGGTACACGGACCTGCGGTCGCCGCGGCCAGGCACGTGGACCGAGGCACCTTACCCGCAGGTGCGAGCGACTTCCTCCAGAAGCACGGGGTAGTCCTCGCCGTAGGCGTGTATCGCCGAGTACACCGCGTCGAGCGCCGCGCGCAGGGGGTCTGCCTCGGCGGCACCCCTCAGCGCGGACAGGGCCGAATGCGGCTGCGACATCTCGAGACCCGGGAAGGACCCCGGTTCACCGATCCAGGCCACCACTGCGTGTACGTCCGTCCCAGCCGTAGCGAATGACCGGGTACGGCCCGCGGGTCCCAGCACCATGGCGTCCTCGTGCGGCGGCTTTCCGCCGGGCAGCGTCGGTGGACGGAACGGGGGCCGCGGAGGGGCGTAGGGCTGGCGGACGGTGCGCTGGGGGACACGCGGGTCGGCTTCGAGGCGGTCCCATACCCGCTCCTCGTCGGCGTACGACAACGGCAGCGCACGCCCCTCGGCCAGCGCGGCGAGCCCTTCCTCGATCCAGTCGATGCCGACGAGGCCGGACACCTCGCAGGCGCGGCGAGCCGCCAGCAGCGCCACCGCGCGCTGGACCTCCACAGGGGCGGCGTCGATCGCGTGCACCAAGGCCGCGTCGAAGTCACGTACGCCCAGTACGTTGCCCTCGACCCGGCGCAACGCCTCACTCGGCTCCCGACCGCCCCACTCCCAGCGCTCGTAGGCCAACTCCTCCTGTCGCTCGGCCTCCTCCTCCGCCAGGCGGGCAAGGCGCTCGGCCTCGGCGCGCTTCTCGGGCGTGGGCGGTGGCGGCTGCCGGCGCGCGTAGTCGTGCCAGTAGGCGGCGCACCGCGAACCGCACTTCAGGACGCGGTCCGGCGCGGAAGCGGCGGGCCAGAACTGCAGCAGATAGCGTTCCGTCGGATGGGGTTCGCCATCCACCCGCGTATCGAGTCTGTCGCCCTCGTCCATCCCCTGCGCGCTGTAGCGCACCCGGTAGTCGACCTGCCGCAGCCCCAACTCCCAAGCGCCTTCGCCTCCCCACAGCGTCAGAGCCGTACGCTCCGACACCGGGCGGAAGGACACCTCCACGACGTCTTCCCACGCGTCGTCCAACGGCGGAACCTCGTCGTGCACTTCCACCCGGAACCGTACGTCGCCCGTGTGCAGGCCCGTCGTCAGCCACAGCGCCCCAGGGGCCGCCGCCCCGCACAGCCCCGCGCTCTGCCCGGCGAACGCCTCTTCGAGGTCCGGCCCGTCACTGTCGGGGTCGCTCTCGACGTAGATCTGGCTGTAGTGCACGAACACTTCACCATCGACCGGCGTACGCACCCCGCACCCTCCCTACTCCGGGCCTGGCGCTGACCCGCGACCCACGACAGGCTTTCCCGGCAGCCTAAGCACTTCCGGCCGGGTGTGGGTGTCGTGCGGGAAGCCACTGGGCGGCGGGACGCGGTGTCAGCCGTGTTCACACGCGAAAATCCGGCGACGTAGGCGATCACGGCCGGAATACTGGTCACCCATGAACGAAGTCGAAGTCGTCGTCGCCCACTCCGAACGTGCGACGCTGCGCGTCGGCGATGTGTTCCTGAAGGTGGACGCCGACCAGGCGCGGATCGATGTCGAGGTCGAGGCGATGTCCCTCGCGCCGGTCCCGACTCCAAAGGTCCTGTGGCGCAAGCCGCCCGTGCTCGCGATCACAGCAGTGCCGGGGACGACGCTCGGGCGCCTCGGCGGGCCGTCGACCGGGTCGCCGGCGGCGTGGACCGCGGCGGGCGCCGCCATCCGCAAGCTGCACGACGCGCCGCCGCCGTCCTGGCCGGGCCGGGCAGGCCGGAGCATCGACGCGCTGGAGGCGGAACTCGACGCGGAGTGCGAGTTGCTCGTGACCCGCGGGATCCTGCCCGCCGACCTGGTCACCCGCAACCGCCAGGTCGCCGAGGCCGCGCTGCGGCCGTGGACTCCGGCGTTCACCCACGGCGACCTGCAGATCGCGCACGTCTTCGTCGACGGCGACGAGGTCACGGGCATCATCGACTGGTCCGAGGCGGGCCGGGGCGACGCCCTGTACGACCTCGCGACCTTCACGCTCGGCCATGAGGACCATCTGGACGACGTCATGACCGGCTACGGCACCGACGTCGACCTCGACGTCATCCACGCGTGGTGGTCGCTGCGAAGCCTGCTGGCGGTGCGCTGGCTGAACGACCACGGCTTCGACCCGTTCGCACCGGGCTGCGAGGTGGACGTACTGAAATCCCGGATGTGAGGCGGAAAGGGCGGCCAGAGTGTGCACGCGGTCCACTACCACGGCTTGGGCACCGTCGACTACGACCGCGAACCTGACCAGCAGGACGAGACCTGACCAGCAGGACGAGAAGGGGCACCACGGCCGTCGTGGACCGTGAACGGGTCCCCCCCCGAGCTGAGCCCACCGGCTCGTCGCCGTTCTCCTGCCCGAGTGCACGGCCGCTCAGCCGGGCGACCCGGCCTCGGGGCTATGGTCATCGAGGAGCGGAACTCCAGGCCTTGCCCAGCGACCTCGGTGGGCAGAGCGGAGCGGCTCTTCCGTCACGTGAGGACCAACCTCTGCCTGCCGTCGATGAGTTCGCGTACGACGTCCAGGTGGCCGGCGTGGGTGGCGGTCTCGGTGATCGCGTGCAGGACGATGTCGCGCAGGCTGTCGAGGCGCCAGTCGCCGAAGAAGTCCGGCCACCATCTCGGGGCCGCCTCCAGGTCGGCGCCGGCCAGGAAGGCGTCGGCGAGCTCCCCTTCCCTCCGGTAGAGAGCGAAGATCTCCTCGGCCGTCTTCTCCGGGGCGGGCTGCCACGCGTCCTCCCCGGCCCCGAGAACCTCTTCGATCGCCGCCTGTTCCCCCGCGGCAACGGCGCGGAACCAGAACTTCTCGTCATCCAGAGCGAGATGGTGCACCAGCCCGAGGCAGGTCCAGCCGGACGGCAGGACCGGGCGTCGCAGCGCCTCCTCGTCCAGACCCTCCAGAATGTCCAGGACGTGCCGGCGCTTGCTGTTCAGGACGCTGAGCAGCGTGGTGAGTTCGGTGTCGGCCATGGGACGGAGCCTATGCGGCCCCACTGACATCCGACTCGCCGAACGTTTCAGGATGCCGCTCGGAGCCGTCGGAGGCAGATGACAGCCCGGGGTGACGGCGGCGCCGTGCGGGGGTGGGCGGCAGCCACGGCTCCGCGTAGGTTGCCATACCAACTCGCTCCTCCCGGCTGATGCCGTGCGCCCAGCGCGACGCTCACCTCAGGCACACGGCCCCCAGGCGGCCACGGCAACCCCCTCGGCCCCCCGACGTGCGCACCGAGCGCCCCCCGGCGCCGCCGCGCGCCGGAACCGGCCGGTGGTCGTTCGGTTTCGGCCAACGGCCTCGCCCTCGATAATGGCGTGACGTCGTGGGGGCACGGACGGGGGCGGGGGAGAAGCCGTGGTGCGGAGGCGGGCGCGTGGGGGTGAGACCTCCCATCGAGAGGTGATCACGGAGATAGCCAGGGACGTGGTCGAGCAGGTGGCCCGGGAAGAACTGCCGTTGTTCTCAGCGGTCAGCCGGGCGTACTTCGCCGATCCGCGGCGGGCGTTGTCCGCGAAGGGGACGCGGAAGGCGCCGCTCGGGTTCGGGTCCGAGGCCGTCGAGTTCATCCTGACGCCCGTGGTGCTGGCCGCCACGGCCAAGGCGGTCGAGTGCGTGGCCGACATCGTGCTGCAACGCACCACCGGGGAAGGCGCCGGCGCGGCCCTGCGCAGGGTCTTCCGTCTCGGGCAGCGGCCGTCAGGCGGCGCGGCAGCCGATGTCACCGCCCCGAACGCGGCCTCTGGGACCGCCCCGGGCGCGGCCCCCGGGGCGGCCGATGCCGTCGCGTTGCGGCCGGAGGACATCGAACAGCTCCGGCACGTGGTGGAAGCCACGCTCCGTGACTGCGGCACCGCTCCGGAGAGCGCGCGGGTGATCGCGGACGCGATCATCGGCCGGTGCCAGGCCCCACGGGCAGCCGGTTAGCGCCGCGGCACAGCCATGACCGCGTGCGAGGGGGCGGCCTCCGGGCGGCGTGACGATCCGGGGGCGTCGTCCGCTCTTCCCGGCGGCACGACCAGTCGGCTCATCCTGCTGAGCGCCGCCGTCGGTGTCGGCGGGCTCTACGTGTTCCTGCAGACGTATTTCCTCGTCCCGCGGAACACGGACTTCTTCTTCGGCACCTTCAGCCGCTGCTTCCAGGACCCGCGGATCGCGCTACCGGAGCGGAGCGACGGCGGGTACGAGGAGTCGCGGCGCCTGCTGGTGCGATGTCAGCAGCCCGCGTTCGTCGATCAGGCACAGTGGGTCGGGCTCGGGTTCCTGCTGCTGTGCGGCGCCTCGCTGGCCTGGTACGCCACACACCCCTGGTGGGTGACGCGACGCAGGTGCGCGAGGCTCCCGGCCGTCCCGAGCCTGCGCGCGCGGTCCCTGGCACGGTTCCCGCGGAGGGACGACCCCCATGAGCGGGACATGGCGGAATACCTCGACCACCTGTGCCACGCGGTCGGCGTGCACCCCGCCCCCGTCTGGCTGCTGGACACCTCGGCGCGCACCGCGAGCGGACTCGCCTTCGGCCTTCCCCGGCGGCGGTACGTCATCATCGACGCCCCACTGGTGCCGTACTTCGCCACCGACCGCGACCTGTTCCGCCTCGTGCTCGCACACGAGCTGGCACACCTGCGCCATCACGACGTGGACAAGACCTACCTCGCCTTCGGCATCTGGTGGGCCTTCCTGACGGTCGCGGTGCTGCCGTTCGGAGTGCTGACCGTGTACCACGCGGCGTCCGGCGGGCCGCCCGCGCTGCCACCGGGCATCGTGCCGTACCTCGTGGACGTGCCGCACGCACTGGGGCTGATGGCCGCGCTCACCCTGCTCGTCCAGCTCGTACGGAACGCGGTCCTGCGGGCTCGTGAGCTGCACGCCGACGCACTGGCCGCGGCGCACGGCGTGGTCGACGGCGCGGCGGTGGTCCGGCGTGCGCTGCTGCCGGAGCCCGCCGCCCCGGGCCGGGGCCCGGTACGCCGCGCCCTCTCCGGGCTCGTACGGAGACTGGGGTACTGGCCGACCCCCGCGACACGGCGGCGCGTCCTGCTCGACCCGACCCTCCTGACCCGCCCGACAGTGGGGGAGATGCTCGGCGCGGGGATCGTCGCCGGCGTCTTCACCGCCAGTGCGGATACGGTGCTCGACACGCTCTTCCGCCTGCTGTGGGGAAAGCTCAACACGCGGTCGGGCGACCTGACGGTCGGCTGCGCGATCGGCGCCGGACTCACCGGAGTGCTCGCCGCGGCGGTCTGGCGGGCCGTCGCGGTGTCCGACCGGGCACCGGGACCTCCTCGCGCCGCCGTGGTGTGGGCGCTGCCCGCCGGACTCGTCGGCGGGTACCTCGTCGGGGCCGGCCTGCCCCTCCTCACCGACGGGACCGCGCTCCCCGCCACCGGCCTGGAGACGCAGGGCTTCGCCTGGCTGCTGCCGGCGGGACCGGTGCTGCTCGCCGGGGCCGCGTGCGTCACGGTCTGGCTCGTCTCCGTGGCGCGCGGCCTGCTCCCGCACGCGCGCGGCCGAGGACCCCTGTACGCGGTGGTGGCCACATCCGTCGTCTCCTTCGCCCCGTGGTTCGCCGTCTGGTACTCCCTGCGGCGCGACCACGCGAGCGCCGCGTTCCGGCCCGTCGCGGGGGACGCCCCGGACGTCGGGTCCTCGATCGGCTGGTACGCGGCGCTCGCCCGGTGGACGGGCTCCACCTGGCCACCGCTCACCGTGCAGGGGCGGCTCCCGCTCGCCCTCGTGGGCCTGTCGCTGATCTGGCTGGTGCCGCTCGCCCTGGCGCTGCTCGCAGGCAGGGCGCACGAGCCTGAGGGAGGTGCCCGGTCCCCGCTCCGGAGGCTGCTGCTCGCGGGCAGGGCGTACGCCTCCGGCGCGGATCTCCGACCCCGGCTCCAGAAGGCGCTGTTCGCGGGCCTGGTCGCAGGGGGCGCGGTGGCCGCCGCCGGTCTGGCGTTGCCGTTCCTCGCGCGGTCCGCACTGCCGTCCGCCGTCCTGCACTACTCCGGAACGCGGCAGGACGCCGGGTTCCCGGACGTCTACTGGCACACCTACGTCGCCCTCGCCGGCCTTGCCCAGGGCGCGGCGGCTCTCTGGATCTCCGCCCGAGCCCGCGGACTGCGGCCCGTACTCGTCCTGGCCGGCACCGCGGTGACCGCGCTCGTGTCCGCCGTCGGCCGGGCGCCGGCCTTCGCGGTGGCCGAGTGCACCGGTCTCTTCGGTGCGCCCGGCCACCGGTGTTCCGTCCCGTTCGACCCCGAGGTCTTCGCGCAGGACCTGCGGACCATCACCCTGCGCGGCCTGTTGCTGGTCATCCCCGCGGCCCTGCTGGGGGCGGGCATGGGGGCGCTAGCAGGCCGCCGCCCCGCGCTCCGGCAGGGCACCGCGCGTACGGCGGGCGGCCGCCGTGAACCCGCCTGGGCCCCGGGCACCGTCCTCGCCGTCCTCGTGGTGCTCGCCGTGGCGGACCTCGCGGCAGTGGTCCTCGCCCTGCCCGCGGACCACGCCGTCTGGAGGGTTTGGCTCAGAGGCTGAGTCCGGTGGCCGGTCGGCACGTGCCGCGCAAGGTGGTTCAGAGCCCGTCTCTAGTCCTCAGTGCTCGCCCAGTCCAAATCACCTTCCTCGTCTGTAACGGGGAAGTAGGTGTCCAGTGGCTTGCCGGTCTCCAGGACGGTAGCCGTGGCTTCCATGAGTGCCGGAAGGGACGTCCACGGGGGGCGTGAGCTGAAGAAGCATCCGGTCTCATGATCGGCGTTGCCAACCCGGCCTCTGCGCTGATACTGCCGCTGATCGATAACAAGGTCATCGCCACACCCGTTGGTGGCGAATGGAATCCACAGACGGTGCCACCACGGCCCGTGCTCTGCATCTGGATCGTCCGGTTCTGCATCGCCGCCGTGGCTGATCTCCATCTTCATCACCCATCGCGCGGCGATGTCCTGCGCACTCAGCAGCCCCCAGAACGGCGGCAGCACGCCGTGGTAGCCCGTGCCGTTGTGCCGCAGCAACGATTCCTTCAAGGGCTCGGGGAATGGCAGCCCGATGACCCGCTCAGCATCAGCAATCGCAGAAAGCTCCGCAGGGGGTTCGAGACCGGCGAATGTCCCCGGCGCATGGCAGGCGAGCCATTGCTCGATGCGGACCCAGGACTCAGTTATCGACGAGGGCATGCCCGGAGCATGCCAGCCCATCCCGATGGCCGCCCGGCAAGTCTTCTACCGGCTCGTGGGGGCCTTCTTCTTCCCAAGGACGAGAAGGCGTACGACCGGCTACAGGAAACCCTCAACCGGGCCCGCCGCGCCCGGCTGATCCCCATGGGCGCGATCCGCGACGACCGCGCCTCAAGCGCCGGTCACTGCTTCGGCTACGACAACCCAGAGGCCTCCTGGGACTCCGTGCGCACCTCCGCGCGGCACTACGCCCGACCGCTGACCGAGGGACAGCCGCGCGCCGTCGATGTGTGGATCGAGGCCCAGGGCATGATGCCGATGATCGCGGAGGTCACCCAGCAGTACGGCGTCGTCGTCTTCTGCTCCGGCGGGTTCGAGTCGGTGTGCGCCAAACACGACGCCGCCACCCGCATCGCCTCCCGCGAGGTCCCGACCACCGTGCTCAGCATCGGTGACCACGACCCCAGTGGCCTGAGCATCCTGGACGCCGCCGAGGACGTCGCCGTGTTCGCCGAGGAACTGGGCGGTACCCCACCGACCGTCGACCGGCTCGCCGTCGCCGAGCAGCAGATCACCCGCTACGGGCTCATCACCGCACCGCAGAAGAGGACCGACCGCCGCGGCGCCCACATGCACGCCACCGTCCAGGCCGAGGCGCTCAGCCCCACCCAGCTGACCGACCTGGTGCGCGCCGGCGTCGAGAAGAGCATCGACCTGCGGGCCCTGACCCGGGTCAAGGCGCAGGCCGAGCGCGAACGGCAGCAACTGGTGACCAAGGCCGAGCGGCTGCGGTAACCGGTGGGCGCGGGCACAGACCGATAGCCGGGGCGCGTGGTACCCGGGGGCTTCGCCGCCCCCGGGCCCCCGCTGCCCCGTCACTTCCCGGCGCGAAACGGCATCGTCGTGGTGCGGACCATTCGCGCCGTGAAGCAACGGGGATGCTGGGCGGTGGCCGCTCGCCGTGCCCGGCTACGCCCGCACCTCGGCCGGCGGCTCGTGATTGACCTTGCTCGCGCAAAGGGTCCGCTTCTGACAGTGACGCGCTGTGCGGCCCTGGCCTACGCACGGGCCCGAGAGGAGGCACGATCGGCTTCCGGCCGCCCGTCGAATCGGGCGGTCTCGACTGGGTCACATCGAATGTGCGCTGCGTCCCGTGCTGGCTGTCGGCAGCGACGGGATACTTGAACGGGGCGTGAGGGCAGCGCGGTTTCGAGCGTAGGGGAGGCTCCATGGCCGAAGGCACGGTCCGATGGTTCGATGACGTCCGAGGCTATGGCGTCATCGTCCCCGACAGAGGCAGCTGCTGGATCTATAACGATCGGGGCTCCAGCCTCCGCTTCCCTGTCGAACAGGAGCTGCATGTTGATCGCATCGACATCCTGACCAACAAGTACAAGACGCTGGAATCTGGCGAGCGTGTGGAGTTCGACATTGAGCTCGACGCGGCAGGTCTGCGAGCCGTCAGCGTCGGCCGGCTGGGAACGTGCGCTCCAGTTCCCGAGGTTTCCCATTCGCCCAGCACCGAGACCCGCCGTGCCCCCGGCACGCCCACCGCCTCCCGACCCCGCCCGGCACCTGCACTGCACACCGCCTGACCACACAAAACCGGCAGTGAGCACCGATGCGGGATATGGCTGGCCATACGGTGCAGGGACCCCGGGCGGAGGAGTGCCGGGGCCCCTGCGGCCGCTGGGTGCGCTGCCCGCGTCGCGGCCTGGCGGCGGAGGAAAGGGTCAAAGGGCGTTGACGGCGGTGCCGGGCAGGCTGGGGATCTCGATGTAGTCGATGAGGGACCAGTTGGTGGTGTTGCGCTTGATCATGGCCTGACTGTTGGCCTGCATGTTGTCGCCGGGGCCGGTGCCCGGGGACAGGATCGGCGCGGTGGGCCCGCTGATGGCCGAGGTCTGCTCACTCTTGTTCGTGTCGGCCGCGGCGGTACCGGCGGCCGACAGCATCAGGGCGGTAGCGGCCAGGGCGAGCACGGCGAAGCGCATCTGGTTCACGAATGTTCCTGCTTTCACATAGCGGTGGTAATGAAACGGAAGGTGCTGCACCCGGAAAGGGGGCAACGGTGTGAGGGTCTTTCAGGCTGCGTCATCGAACGCGGCCCGCAGGTTCGCCGCCCCTTGGCCCCCTCTCCGGGCGGCCCTGGGCTCGCCGCTCCTGCCTGCCAAGCCGACGGCATCGATCAGGGACAAGGTGACGGAGCGGAGATTGGTCCAGGGCCTCGCCGTTAGCCTGGCGGGCGCCGCGGCGAGCTTGGGCCGGGAACTGAACGGGCTCCAGCAGTCACTGAGGGCGAAGGCCCGCCCCCCTCTTGCCAGCGTCCGCAGCAGCGGCGCCCGCAACGGACCGGACAAAAGGGGTGTCAGGAGCGTTGCCCCTTCACCGGCTGCACGCCGACGTAGTCGAGAAGGGCCCAGTTGGTGGCGTTGGACTTGTCCATGACCTGCCGGTTGCCCTGGGTGTTGTCGCTGGGGCCGGTGCCCGGGGACAGGATCGGCGCGGTGGGCCCGCTGAGGGCGGAGGTCTGTTCGCTCTTGTTGGTGTCCGCAGCGGCGGTGCCGGCAGCCGAAGCGGCGAGGGCGGCGGTCACCAGCACGGTGGCGGCGACCCGCAGAGATGTGGGCGTGGGCATGAGCATGCTCCGTTCGGGGAGAGACAGGCGGGAGAACTGCGGTGTGCGGCGACAGGGCCGCTGGGCCAAACACGCCCGGCGGCCCGGCCCCGGCCGCACCGCTGCCCCCACAGCGCGCGTGCGGGCGCAGCGCTGCGCCGGGGCGGGTCTCAGGGCAGCAGGGCGGTGACGGTCTCGGCCTTGGTGTAGTCGACCAGCGCGTGGTTCAGAGTGTTCTTCTTGGCCACGTTCTGGCCGTTGACCTGCACGTTCGAGCAGCCGTCCGAAGTGGAGCCAAGTGAGAGGAGCACGATGTTGCACAGCATCGTGGACTTGGCGGTGCCGGTGTTGGTGTCGGCCGCGGCCTGCGGGGCCACGGCCAGAGCCGTACCCGCAGTCAGCGCGGCGAGCGCGCCGAACTGGGCCAGACGACGGTGCGGAGAGACGGGCAATGGGGCCTCACAAGGTTGGTGCCGAGGGGGTGGGTGCCCGGGCTCAGCAGCGAAGGAGGGCCCGGGCGCAGCCCGGCGCCGTCCGCCCCGGACCACCAGATGCTCAGCCGTCTACGCCCTACCGCTCATGCCATCGGCAGGTAGTCACATGAGCATCCAGTGTGCTGATAAACGCCCCACCTCAGGAGAAGGGCACGCACCCGCAGGACGGAACCCGCCCCAGCACTAGTTGACGGACGGGCGGGCCACAGCAACGGGAAAGCCGCCCGTCAGAATGCCCGGTTCCTGAACGCCTGCAGCGGGGGACGGTCCTGCAGCACTCAGGTTGAAGGACAGGCTCTCAGCTTGTCATTTATGCAGAGCGCCGCGGTTTTGTCCCCTTCTTGTGGTGGGCAGGGCGGCTGTATGCCTCGCCGGTGGCGAGGACTCGGCCCACTTCATGGCGGGTTGCCGGGTGGCGGTTCTTCGAGCCCGGCGGCCGGCCTGGACCGGGGCGGGACGGTTTCGGTGCACGGGTGGGTGAACCGGTTTTCGCGCGCAGGTTCCTGAATCCCCTCCGGACCCGGGCGGGCGTAAGTTTGTCCGGCGGGGCCGGTTTCTCCCAGGGCCGCCGGAGGTCGGTGGCCAGCGGGCGGGCCAGCCGGAGTTGCGCGTAGGCCGCGATCACCAGCCACGTCCAGCGGTCGGCCGCTTCCGAGCTGCGAAGCCGGGGCTTGGTCCACCCGAGTGTCTGCTTGAACAGGCGAAACGTGTGCTCCACGTCGAAGCGGCGAAGGAATGATCGCCAGCAGCGATCCACATCGTCGGAGGTGGCACCGGTCTTGGACCACCACAGCCAGACTGGCTTGTTCACCCCGCCGCTGGGCAGCTTTTCCACGACCAGGCGGACGACGGTGCCCTCGATGATGGGCAGTGGTCCGTCGTGGTCGAGCCAGGCCGCCCGGCGGGTCAGCCGAGGGTGCAGCCGGTCCCATGCCTGCGCGGTCGCCTTGCCGTAGAGGCGGGTGTCCGTGGTGGTCACGGCTTGTTCGGTGCCCCAGGTGTCGGGGTCGCCGAAGACGAACTCGCCGCCGTGCTTGGGCGGCCGGCCGCGAAGGCCGCTCCGCGGTGGTGTCGGCCGCCGCATGACGCGGTCGGAGCGGAGCCGGCCGAGAATCTGCACCGGCAGGCCCTCCAGCAGGTGGGCGATGCGGGGTGCGTCGTATCCGGCGTCCAGCACCACCAGGACCTCTGGATCGCCCTCCTGCCACTGGCCGGCGGCGACGAGCCGCTCGATGACCTCTCGGATCTGGACCGTGGTGACTGCGGCGACGTCCGCGCCGGGCTCCAGGCGGACCGCGTCCAGCACCGCTGTCCAGGAGGTGCGGCCGGTCTCCAGCGCAGCCACGATCGAGTACGGCCAGCCCGGGACCATCTGGTGCTTTCCCTCGCCGCGGCCGAAGGTGTGGCAGAAGGACCGGTCAGCACAGGTGTCAGCATCCGGCCGCAGCCACGGCGAGACGTCCACTGCCAGTACCAGCCGGCCGTCCGCCGCCCTCGGCAGCGGCACCTCTGCCAGGGCCCGGCGAAGCCGGGCAACATCGATCCGCCCTTGGTTGAGCCCGCCGTAGAGGGCTCCGTGGCCCCGACGGTGTTCGGGAGCGAGCGCCAGGTCAACCAGCGTCCGCACGGGCCCGTCCGTACACAACAGCGCGTCGCACAGCTCGAACAACGCGTCGCCCCGCGCAGTCAGACACGCGTACAACTCCGACCGGAAGTGTGACGCTTCCGCGAACGCGTCCCGCAGGACGCCCTGATGCACCAAACTCACGACCACGGCCTTCGTGCTGTCCTCTGCCTCTGTGACGGAGCAAAGGATCAGCCGAAGGCCGCTTGCACGTCCGATGAACTGCGAAAACGCTCACCAAGTTCGAGCCTCGTTCGACCCCGGACCATAAATGACAAGCTCAGGCGTCCGCCGCCGGGCCGTCGAGGGCGTCCAGGGCCGCGAGCACGTCCGCCGGTTCGGCCCGCAGTGCGTAGTCGGTCGCCACGAAGGCCCAGCGGATCACGCCGGACGAGTCGATGACGTAGGTCGCGGGCAGGGGCAGGGTGCGGCTGTGCCCGCCGTTGACGCGCTGGAGCTCGAAACCGAGGCTGTCGTAGAGCGCGCCCAGCTCCTCACCCAGGTCGAAGGCGATGCCGTAGCTCTTGGCGACGTCCGAGCCGACGTCGCTGAGCACGTTGAAGGTGAGGGCCTGCTTCTCGGTCAGGGACAGCGACTCGTCCGGCACCTGCGGCGAGACGGCGACGAGACGGGCGCCGCGCGCGGTGATCGCGTCGTGGTGCTCCTGGAGCGCGCGCAGCGCCACCTGGCAGAACGGGCACCAGGCGCCCCGGTAGAAGGTCAGCACGACCGGCCCCTCGGCGAGCAGCCCGGCCAGGGACATGTCCTCGCCCGTCGCCGACTTGAGGGTGAAGAGTGGCGCCCGGGCGCCGACACCGACCGCGCGGTCCGTGATGCCGGAGCGGGCGAGGGCCTCGGCGTTGCGGTCCATGGTCGCCATGGTCTCGGCCGACAGCCGGAGGTGCCGGTTGTCGTGGATGAAGCGGAGTTCGTCGCGCAGGCTCATGCGTGGCCGTCCTTGCTCGTGGGTGTCGCGTACGCGTGAATGCCGCGTACGCGTCGATGTCGCGTCCTCGTCGTCGTCATGTCGTCATGTCGTCATGCCGTCAAGTCGGTGCGTTGTCACCGTCGTTGCGTTGTCACGGTCGTTGCGGCGTCACCGTCGTCGCATCGTCATCGCGTCCTCGTCGGTCCGCAGGCACGGGCCTGCGGTCGTCGCGCCAGCCATCTTGAAACGACCGTTTCAGGATGCTGGTGGTCGCGTACGGGCGTCAAGGGCTAACCTGGACCGAACAGTTCAGGATGGCGGCCGACGAGACGGACAGGGGGAGCGGTGCCAGACATCAAGCACTTCGATCCCGACAAGGCCCTGGAGCGCGCCGAACACCTCTTCTGGCGGCTCGGCGCCGCCACCGTCTCCATCCAGGCCGTCACCGCCGAGACGGGCCTCAACCGCTCCAGCCTGTACGCCACCTTCGGCGGCAAGCGGCAGCTCTATCTGGCCGCGCTGCGCCGCTACGTACGCGAACGCGCCCGCCCGGCGTGCGAGCACCTCGCGGGCGACGGGCGCGGACTGCCCGCCGTCCAGGAGGCTTTCGACGCGCTGATCGACCAGCGCTGCTCCGGCGCGTACGCGGGGTGGGGCTGCATGCTCGTCAACGCCCACGCGGGCGGCGAGGCCGAGGACCCCGACGTGCGCGCCCTCCTCGACGACCACCACCGGCGGCTGCGGGGCGCGATGGCCGACGCCCTCGCCGCGGCCCGCGCCGAGGGGCAGCTCGCGCGCCACGTCGACATCGACGCCACCGCCGAGGCGCTCGTCCTCCTCGCGTACGGCGTGAACCTGCGCTCGCGCGCGGGCGCAGGAGCGGAGGCGCTGCGGCACACGGTGGCGACGACGCTGGCGGGCCTCAAGGACCCGGCGCCCCGGGCCGACTGACGGACACCCCGCCCCGGGCGGTACCGGTCAGCCGGCGCGGAGCCGTGTCTCCCCAGGTCAAGCCCAGCCGGAGCCTGAGGCGTGTCCTGCCGATCCGGCTGGCTGAGTAAAACCAGGTGTGGCCGGGCGCCCCGATGGTGTGAGATGCGGGGCATGACGATCGTTCTGAACGAGCCCGGCGTCGACGGGCTGACCGAGGCTGTGGATGCCCTCCGCTTATGGCAGGACGACCGCACGCCGCTGCAACTCCATCCGGGAGACCTCGGCTGGGCCTGGGCGCTGGGCGCGGAGAGGCTGGCCGCGGCCGTCCGCACCTGGAGCGTGGACGGACGGATCATCGCCGTCGGATACCTGGACGCCCCTGACGTGCTGCGCCTGACGACCGCGCCGGACCTGCGGCAGGACGGTGATCTGGCGCGCCGGATGCTGGCGGACCTTGATGATCCGGAGCGCGGGGTCCTGCCGCCCGGGAAGGTCGGCCTCGAAATCCCCAACGGCGCCCTGCTCCGCGAGGTCCTCTTGGAGGCGGGCTGGCATCTCGACGAGCCGTGGACGCCGCTGCGCCGCGACCTCGCCGAGCCGGTGCCGGACTCCGGCCTGCGGATCGAGGTGGCCGGTCCGGAGACGGCGGGGGTGCGGACCGCGGTGCACCGCTCGGCGTTCGGCAGCCCGTGGTTCACCGAGGAGGTCTGGCACGTCCTCGTGGCCGGGCCGGTCTACGCCGATGCCCGCTGCCTGATCGGCTACGACGACCAGGACAACGCGGTGGCCGCGGCGACGGTCTGGTCGGCAGGGCCCGGCAGGCCCGGCCTGCTGGAGCCCATGGGCGTGCACGCCGACCACCGCGGTCGCGGCTACGGGACGGCGATCAGCGTCGCCGCCGCGGCGGCGCTGCGTGAACTGGGTGCGTCGAGCGCGCTCGTCAGCACCCCCAGCTCGAACGCTGCCGCCGTCGCCACCTACAGGGCGGCCGGATACGAACCGTCGCCCGAACGGCTGGACGTCAGCCGAGCCGCCTGAAAAGCTGCCTGAAAGCGATCAGGCGGCGGTATCGGGCAGGCCGCGGCACCGCCCCTGGCCGGGGCGGAACGCCCTGTGAAGACGTGGGGGTGGGTCGGGGTTCGATGATGGCCGGAGGATTCGGCGTGGTGAACTGGACCGATGTGGCGCGGCCGCGGATCCCCCGCTGTCGCCGCGCTCCAACGGGTGCCGGGGCCGGTGGCGGGATCATCGCCGGGTCATCGACGGGCTCTGTGCAGTCGTCGAACCACTCGCCGCGGATCGCGTTCACCTTGGCCTCGGGGTAGGCGACGCCGCGCTCGAAGGAGTCCTTCACCACGTCGAGGACCCGGCTGCGTTCCGGTTGGTGTGGGGTGACGTCGGCTGTCCTCGGCTGTCCTCGGCCGCACGCGTCTCCGGCCTCACGCGTTCCCAGGAAGACCGGAAGCGCCGGAGCGCGGTGCCCCGGCCACGGGCGCCACCCCGGCGGCCCGCATACAGCCCGCGTCGCAGGACAGACTGAACTCTGCCCCGTGTGCCGACAGCGGCAGCCGTCACGGTGGCAGTAGGTCAGACGAAAGTGGCCCGGGTCGCGGAGCGCGTCCGGGGCCTGTGACGAGGGGGAAGGCCGATGCCCGAGCAGGACGCTCCCAGCGATCCGCAGCCGCAGCCGGAGCCGGAACCGCAGCCGAAGGCGGCGCGCCACACCGCGGCCCACCTGTGCACGGCCCGCCGGCGTGCGGTCCACCCGCGCGCAGCCCACCCGTGCGCCGTGGCGCGCCACACCGCGGCCCACCTGTGTGCGGCCCACCCGCGTGCGCCCCATCCGCGCGCAGCCCACCCGTGCGCGGTCCGTCGCAGAGTCGGGGTGGCCGCGTGAGCCTGGATCAGGTCCCCGCACCGGCCGCCGGCGCGTCCGTACCCGACGGCGGCGTTCAGGCCGCCCGCAAGCAGCGGTTGCGCCGGCGCCTTGAGCGGCTCATCGGCATCGCCGCGACCGAGGGCAACGAGCTCGCTCCGCTGCGGAACGGCGACGAGATCTTCCCGGCCATGCTGGACGCCATCCGCGGTGCCACCCACACGATCGACATGATGACGTTCGTGTACTGGCGCGGCCAGATAGCCCGCGACTTCGCCGCCGCCCTCGCGGACCGCGCCCGCGCGGGCGTACGGGTGCGCCTGCTCCTCGACGGCTTCGGCGCCAAGCAGATCGAGCGCGACCTGCTGGAGGAGATGGAGGGCGTCGGCGTCGAGGTCGCCTGGTTCCGCAAGCCGCTCAGGCTCTCCCCGTTCAAGCAGAACCACCGCTGCCACCGCAAGGCCCTGATCGTCGACGAGCACACCGCCTTCACCGGCGGCGTCGGCATCGCCGAGGAGTGGTGCGGCGACGCCCGCGGCCCGGACGAGTGGCGCGACACCCACGTCCGGGTGCGGGGCCCGGCGGTGGACGGCGTCGCGGCGGCGTTCGCGCAGAACTGGGCCGAGTGCCACGACGCGTTGTACGACGACCGGGACCGCTTCCACGAGCACGAGCAGGCCGGCACGTCGGTCGTGCAGGTGGTGCGCGGCTCGGCCAGCCTCGGCTGGCAGGACATGCAGACCCTGATGCGCGTCGTGCTCACCTCGGCCGAGGAGCGCTTCCGGCTGGCCACCGCCTACTTCGCCCCCGACACGTACTTCGTCGACCTGCTGTGCGACGCCGCGCGCCGCGGCGTCACGGTGGAGATCCTGCTGCCGGGCCCGTACACCGATCAGCGCGCCTGCCGCCTCGCCGGTCAGGGCCACTACACGAGGCTCCTGGAAGCGGGGGTGAAGATCTTCCAGTACCAGCCCACGATGATGCACGCGAAGGTCGTCACCGTGGACGGGGTGGCCGCCCTGATCGGCTCCACCAACTTCAACCGCCGCTCGATGGACCACGACGAGGAAGTCATGCTCGCCGTCCTCGACGAGGACTTCACCGCCGCCCTGGACGCCGACTACGACCGGGACCTCGCCCGCAGCGCCGCCGTGGACCCGGCCCGCTGGCGGCGGCGGGCCGCCGTGCAGCGGGCGAAGGAGACGGCTGTCAGGGTGATCGGCCGTTTCCTGTGAGCGGGCGGGCGGGTTGCTGTGCATGGGTGACCGCGGTGTACGGCCGACCGCCGTGCAGGGCCGACCGCGATTCGTGGGCGGCCGCGGCGCATGGCCGACGGCGATGCGGGTAGGCGGCGCCTCGCCGGACAAGGGACGGCGATCCTGAGCACACGCGAGGAGGGGCACGAATGACGACGATGACGGTCAGCAGCACCCAGGAGGGGACGCAGGCGCTGCCGGAGATCGGTGACCCTGCCAAGGTGGCTCCGCACGACGCCCGGGCGTTGTCGAAGCTGTTCTTCGAGCGGCTCTCCGTCCTGGAGGAGGGCACGCACGAATACCAGTACGCGCGCAACACGCTGATCGAGATGAACATGTCCCTGGTCCGCTTCGCGGCCGGCCGCTACCGCAGCCGGAACCCCGAGGAGCTGGAGGACATCGTCCAGGTCGGCATGATCGGGCTGATCAAGGCGATCGACCGGTTCGAGCTCTCCCGCGAGGTGGAGTTCACGTCCTTCGCCGTGCCCTACATCGTGGGCGAGATCAAGCGGTTCTTCCGGGACACCTCCTGGGCCGTGCACGTGCCCCGGCGGTTGCAGGAGGCCCGGGTGCACCTCGCGCGGGCCACCGAGGAACTGCGCAGCCGCCTCGGCCGTACGCCGACCGTCAAGGAACTCGCCGAGCTGATGAGCCTGAGCGAGGAGGAGGTCACCGAGGCCCGCATCGCCTCCAACGGCTACAGCGCCGCCTCCCTGGACGCCGCCCTCACGCACGACGACGAGAGCGAGACGCCGCTGGCGGACTTCATCGGCCGCGACGACGCCGCCCTCGAACTGGTGGAGGACTTCCACTCCCTGGCCCCGATGATCGCCGCCCTCGACGAGCGGGAGCGGCAGATCATCCACTGGCGGTTCGTCGACGAGCTCACCCAGAGGGAGATCGGCGAACGGCTCGGCGTCTCGCAGATGCACGTCTCCCGGCTGCTCTCGCGCTGCCTGACCCGTCTGCGCGAGGGCCTGCTCGCCACGAACTGAGGCCCCGCGTCAGCACCACGGCGCCCGTGGAGCCCGCTCCCCGGGCGCCGGTGCGGCCCGCCAACCGGGCCCATCCGAGCCCGCCCGCAACAGCCCGCCAGGCCGTCCCTGGCGGGCTGTTCATTGGTATGGACATGCTCAAAAGCTCGGGCTAGTCTCGAACTTGGTCTAGACCGCGTCGGACGTGTGCCCTCCGGTTGTTGCCGTACTGCCGCCTTTCCCGCTCGCCCGGCAGTGCGCCCGAGGTGTACGTCCGCCCCCACCCGCACCTCGGACCACGGGAGCCCACCATGCGCAGGAAGCTCACCTCCTTACTCGTCGGCCTCGGCCTCGCCGGGACGGCCGTGCTGGCCACCGGCGGCAGCGCCCAGAGCCACGGCTACACCGACTCGCCCGTCAGCCGCCAGCAGTTGTGCGGCAACGGCACCGTCCGGAACTGCGGCCAGATCCAGTGGGAGCCGCCGAGCGTGGAGGGCCCCAAGGGCTTCCCCGCGCGCGGGCCCGCCGACGGCCGCATCTGCGCGGGCGGCATCGGGCGCTTCTCCGAGCTGGACGACCCGCGCGGCGGGAACTGGCCGGCCACCAAGCTGACCGCGGGCCAGAGCCACACCTTCGTATGGCGCATCACCGCCAACCACTCCACCACCGACTTCCGCTACTACATCACCAAGGACGGCTGGGACCCCACCAAGCCGCTGACCCGGGCCGACCTGGACCCGCAGCCCTTCCTCACGGTGCCCTTCGGCGGCCGTCAGCCCGGCTCCACGGTCACCCACGCGGGCACGCTGCCCCAGAAGACCGGCCGCCACCTCATCCTCGGCGTCTGGACCATCGCCGACACCGGCAACGCCTTCTACGCCTGCTCCGACGTACGCTTCTGACACACCCTCGGGCCCGGCCGGGCCCGCACCACCACCCGGCCACGCCCGGCCGGTGAGCGCACACCGGAACCGACCCCGGGCCGGCCCATCGGCCCGGGGTCCCGCCGTCCGGCACCGACGTCCATCGCCCCGCCCCGCGGTCACGGTGCCGCATCCGCGGCGGCCGCCGGGCGGCGCCGCAGGCTGAGCCGCGCGGACAGCAGGCCGGCCACGCCGACCAGGGTCCACAGGGCCCACGGGCCGAACGCGTACACGGCACCGCCGACGAGCGGTCCGGCGCCCGTCCCGACCGTGTAGGCGACGCCGTGCAGCCCCTGGTAGCGCCCGGTCATCCCCGGGGGAGCCAGACCGCCCAGATAGGCCTGCGAGATGGAGCTGGTCAGCATCTCGCCGAGGCTCCAGACCACCACCGTCACCGCCAGCGGGCCCATACCGGTCATGAACCCCGTCAACGCGAGGCCCGCGCCGGTGACCAGGTTGCCGACGGCCAGGACGTACTCCGGCCGGCAGCGGGCGACCACGCCGGTGAGGGGCAGCTCCAGGGCGAGCACGAGCAGGCCGTTGAGCCCGATGAGGAGGCCGAAGTCGCGCTCGCTCAGCCCCACGTCGCCGACGTGCAGGGGCAGACCGACCGTGGACTGGACGTAGACGAACTCGGCGCACACGGTCATCAGCAAAAAGCGCGTCAGAGCGCGGTCGGCGAGCACCTCCCGGTACCCCGTCGGCCGGTCCGCGCGCGCGTGCGCGCCGCCCCGGCCGGGCCGCGCCCCGGGCGGATCCCGCAGCAGCACCCCCACGACCACGCCGAACAGCAGGCACGCGACCGCGTTGCCCAGGAAGAGCCCCGCGTACGAGGTGTCGGCGAGCACGCCGCCGAGGACGCCGCCCAGGGCCGCGCCCACGTTCATCGCGAACCGGAACACCCCGAAGGCGGCGAGCCGTTCCTGGTGGGACGCCGCCACGGAGTCGAGCAGCGCGGCGGCCGCCGCGGGCCGGTAGATCTGGGACGTCACCCCGATCAGGCCGACCACCGCGACGACGACCGGCAGCGGGCCGAGGTACGGCACGAGCGCCGTCAGACCCGCCGTGGTCACGGCGGAGAACACGATGGTCCAGCGGCGGCCGATCCGGTCGGCGAGGTGCCCGCCGACGGCGTTGCCGAGCACCTTGCCCACCCCGGACGCGCCCAGGACAAGCCCCGCCGCGCCGGCGGAGTGGCCGCGTCCGGTCAGGTAGAGCACGAGGAACACGGGCAGGAAGTTGCCGACCTGGTTGACCAGGATGCCGAGGCTGATGAACCACACCCGGGCGGGCAGGCCGCGCAGCGCGTCGCGGAACCGCGGCTCGGCGGCGCGCGGCCGGGCGGGTGCCGCGCTCACGCGACCGGCTCCGTCCGCACGCGCAGGGCCGCGGCAAGCCGCCTGCTGTGCGCGACCGCCTCGGCGGCGGTGGCGCCCCGGGCGATGACGTGCCCGACCTTGTCCTCGTTCCAGGTCAGCGGGGGCACCACGGAGCCCGGCTCCGCCCGCACCGCCAGCTCCACCAGCGCCGGGTCCGCGCGCACGGCCTCGGCGCCGGCCACCTCCACGACCCGCCCGGGCCGCGGCGTGAGGAACCGTACGGCCGCCCCGCCCCGGGGCGCTGGTGCCGCCGCGAGCGGTTCCACCAGGCCGAACGCGGCGCCCAGCGCGTACCGCTCCATGTCGACACCGTGGACGGTCGCCGTCAGCTCGTTGATCCGGTCACCGCCGACGCGGTTGTGCGACTCGACGATCCGCGGCCCCCGCGCGGTGAGCTTGACCTCCGTGTGCGCCGGCCCGTCGCGCAGCCCCACCGCGTCCAGGACGTCCCGCACCAGCCGGGTGACCTCGCGCAGTGTCCCGGCCGGGCAGGCGCTGGGCTGCGCGTGGCCGAGCTCGACGAAGCCGGGGCCGCCGCACTCCTTGTCGGTCACCGCGACGACCACGTGCCGGCCGCCGAAGGACAGGGTCTCCACGCTGACCTCCGGCCCGTCCAGGAACTCCTCCATGAGGAACGCGTCGAAGGAGTCGGCGCAGGCGAGGTCCCCGGCCCTCCACCGCCCGTCGCCGAGGGACCGGAACCGCCGGACGACGCCCTCCACGTCGGCCCGGTCGCGGACGTGGAACACACCGAGACTCCCCGACTCGCGGATCGGCTTCACCACGAACGGCAGCCCGTGCGCCGCGGCGAACTCCCGTACGTCCTCGGTACGGCGGCCGACCGCGAAGGCCACCGGACTGATGCCGCGCGCGGCCAGGTGCCGGCGCATCCGCCCCTTGTCCAGCAGCAGTTCCACGGTGGCGACGGACGTACCGGCCAGGCCGAGCGCCTCGTTGATCCGCGCCGCCGGCAGCAGCCCGGGCTCGAACAGCGACACGGCCGCCTGGAACGGGTACGCCTCGTGCAGCGCCCGCACCAGGGGGACGAGTCGGTCGACGTCGCCGTAGTCGAGCAACAGCGCCTGGTCGACGCAAGGGTGGTGGCCGCGGTCGTACGCGTCCGGGTACTGGACGTGGACCACGTCAAGGCCCAGCTCCCGGGCCTTGCGCACCTGCGCGCTCCGGCCGCCGACGACCAGGACGCGAGGCCGTCCGGCGGTGCGCGCCGAGGACCGTCGGCCGGTGGGGACGACATCGTCGGACAAGGTGGCTCCCTCTCTCGTGCTTCCTCCCGGCGGCTCCGCCCTGGGGGGGCGCCGGTCACGACGAACGCCGCACCCGCGCGGCCGGGCCCGAGGCCACGGCGGCGCCCACGGCGTACCGGGTCACGGGGCCATGGCTCCCGTGCGGCCGCATCACGCTATGACGGGTTCCGGACAATCGGCTTCCGGTACGGGAAGGGGCCGCCTAATCTGCTCGGGTGCCGACCGAACTCAGCCCGACCGCGCGGGCCCTGCGCACCATGGAGATCCTCCGGACCCGCCCCGGCGCGACGGCGAACGAGCTCGCCGCGGCGCTGGGGGTCACCGAGCGGGCCGCGCGCCGCTACATCGGGATCCTCAAGGAGGCCGGTGTCCCGGTGGAGTCCACCCGGGGCCCGTACGGCGGGTACCGGCTGGGACGCGGGACGAGGCTGCCGCCGGTGGTCTTCACGGAGGCGGAGGCGCTGGGCCTCGTCATGGCCGCGCTCGACGACTCCGACGAACTCGTGGGGCAGGCGCTGGGCAAGGTGATCCGGGCCCTGCCGGAGAAGCTCGGCCGCCAGGCGGCGACGCTGCGCGACCACGCGGCGGCCGCGCCCGACCCGCACTCGGTGCGGCCCGACCCGGCCGTCACCGGCGCGCTGGTCACGGCGTCGGCCGCCCGGCGGAGCGTGCGTGTGGCGTACCGGAGCGAGGCGGGGAACGAGTCCGAGAACGAGGTGGACCCCTGGGCGGTGGTCGTCCGCCACGGCCGCTGGTACCTCCTGTGCCGCTCGCACCGCGCGGACGCCATCCGCACGTACCGGGTCGACCGGATCGGCGCGGTCCAGGAGACGGCCCGGACCTTCGCGCCACCCGACGGCCTCGACCCGGTGGCGGTGCTGGAGGAGAACCTGGGCACGGGCTGGGAGTACCGCACCCGCGTGGTCTTCGACGCCCCCCTGTCCGAGGTGGCCCCCTGGGTCAGGCCCCCCATGGGACGCCTTGAGGCGTCCGGCGACCGCTGCGTCCTGACCGGCAGCACGGGCACGCCGGACATGTACGCGGAGAAGTGGCTGGCCAGGATGCCGTTCGCGTTCCGCGTCGAGGGCGGCCCGGAACTCCGCGCGGCGGTGGCGGCGGTGGCCGCGCGCTTCTCGGCGGCGGTGAACTCCGGGCCGACGCCCGACGCGCCGGGATCTGTGCCTGAGGCGTCTCCGTGAGCCCCCGCCCAGGCACGGTGTCCGCGGTGTCAGTCCTGGCTCGTCCCTCGAAGCGGCGCTTCCCGTCAGGTCCGCTCCGGGAACACGGGCAGGCGTGTGCGAGCGGCGTCGGCCTCAGCGCACCTGGCGCACCGCCACCGCGTTGTACGGCGTCGTCGGCGTGGGCTCCTCGGTGAAGCGGGAGTTGGGCAGGTAGAGCCGGTTCCCGTACGCGGCGGCGGTCGTGGGGATGCGGAAGCGTGGGTCCGTGATCCGCGTGACCGCCGTGCCGCGCAGGCCCGTGGCGTCCATGCGGAACACGTCGACGGCGTTCTGGCGCTGCTGGACGACGTAGAGAGTGCGGCCGAGGAGGAGGGCGCCGTCGCCGTCGGGGAGCCGGTGGGCGCCGAGGTCGACGCGGCGGGCGTCGCCGGTGCGCGGGTCGACCCGGTACAGGCTGCCGCCGTGGGCGTGGACGTTGATCACGAGCAGGCCGCGGCCGTCCGGCGTCCGCGCCAGGCCGTTGGTGGTGAACCCGTCCGCCGGGGCCTGGACCCACTCGCCCCGCAACGGCAGCGTCACCACGTCCCGCGGGGCGGGCAGTTCACCGCGCGGTCCCAGAGGCAGGCCGTACACCTGCTGCTGGGTGGAGTCGGTGAACCAGGCGGCCCGGGGCGTCAGGACGACGTCGTTGACGACGGTGGCGGGGGTGCCGACCTCGTACGTGGCGAGGATCCGGCCGCTGCGGCCCTCGACGACGCGCAGGTGGCGCGTGAACCCGCCGGCGATGAACAGCCGGCCGTACCGGTCGCTCTTGAGGCCGATGCTCATCTCGTCCGTCCCGGTCCCCACGGTCTCGCCCCGGCCGGTGGCGAGGCTCGCGCGGTACAGGGAGCCGCCTCCGAGCGACCCGAACCACGCGTAGGGACCCGGCCCGATGGCGATGCCCTCGGGCCGGAAGCCGTCGGGGAGCGGGAACTCGGTCGGCCAGGGCGCGTCCGGGGACCCGGCACGGGCCGCCGCCGCGAGCGGCCCCAGCACGGCCGCCGCGCCCGCCGCCGCACCGGCGCCGAGCACCTGCCGTCGGGAGATCCGGGGCACCTCTGGGGTCCGCGCCGCACGGGAGTCACGGCAATCACGGGCATCAAGGGAGCCAAGGGAGTCACGGGAGTTACGGAGAAGGGGGTCTGCCATGGCGTACGTCCTTCCGCAGTCGGGGCCTCTGGGCCTCTGGGCCTCTGAGCCTTGGGGCCGACCCGACCACGGAACCACAGCGGGCGTACCGCCGTGCCCTTTTCCGCCCGCGGCAGAGGAGAACCGAACCGACGGCCGCCCCCGGCCTCCGGCCGGGACACCTCGCCCGCGTCGACGCGGGCCGTCTCACCCCCCGCGGGCGTCGTACCGGCGGAAGGCCGCGCGGTACGCGCTCGGCGGGTGCCCCGTGTGCCGGGTGAACACCGTGCCGAACGCCCCGGCGTCGCCGTACCCGACGGCGGCGGCAACGCTCGCGACGGTCCGGTCGGTCGTCTCGAGCAGGAGGCGGGCCCGGCGCACCCGGGCGGTGTGCAGATACGCCAGCGGCGTCCGACCGGTCTCGCCCTTGAAGCGGCGGAGCATGGTGCGGGAGCTGACGCCGAAGGCCCGGGCCAGGGCGGGCAGGTCGTAGCGGACCGCGAGGTTCTGGTCGAGCCACCGCTGGACCCGCAGGGAGAAGGCGCTGCCCGCGGCGGGCAACAGGGCAGGGTCGACGTAGGCGGACTGCGTGGACCGCGCGTCGTCGAGGAGCGCGACGCGGGCGGTGGCCCGGGCGACGCCGGGGCCGTCGTGGTCGCGGACGAGCCGCAGCGCGAAGTCGTACATCGCGCTGAAGGCCGCGGTGGTGGTCACCCCCCGGTCGGTGACGACCAGCCGCTCCGGGCGGAGGCGGACGTCGGCGTACCGGCTCCCGAACCGGTCCGCGTACAGCCAGGACGTCGTCGCCTCGCGGCCGCGCAGCAGGCCGGCCTCGGCGAGCAGGAACGCGCCGACGCAGATCGAGACGACCGCGGCCCCCGACGCCGCCTGCGCGCGGAGCACGGCGGTCTCCGGCGCCAGATCCGCGAGGACCGCGTCGAGGTCGAGGGCGGGGGAGAGCGCGAAGCCCGGCACGAGCAGCACGTCCGCGGGCCGCACCGCCGCGACGTCGACGCGCGTGCCGCCGGACGCGAGCACCCGGCGGCGCGGCGAGACGACCGACGTCTCGTAGGACGGCCCGTCCGCGCCCCGTGCCGCCGCCACGTGCCCGGCCATGGTCAGCAGGTCGAGGACCCCGAACACCTCCGACGCGAAACAGCCGGGGTAGGCCAGCACACTCACGCGCAGCGGACTCACACGGCACCTCCGGCGGCCGGTCGGTGGACGGGGGATGGCGGTATCACCCCGCAGCCTGGCGATGCCGCCGCTTCCGGGGGAGGACAGCCTCTCGCCATCCTGTCCGCCATGACAACCGAACGAGACGACCGCGACCCCGCCCTGCGTACTGGACGAGGCGGCCGTGACCCCGCCATGCGTGCCGAACGAGGCCGTCGCGACTCCGCCGCGACCACCGAACGAGGCCGCCGCGACTCCTTGCGGGACTTCGACCGCAGAGCCGTCGACGTGGACGGCACGAGCAAGACCGTGTACGTGTCCGGGGCGGGCCCCGCCGTCGTCCTGATGCCGGAGATGCCGGGCATCAGCCCCGACGTCGCGCGCTTCGGGCGGTGGGTACGCGACTCCGGCTTCACCGTGTACATGCCGTCCCTCTTCGGCGTCGACGGCGCCTATCCGCGCGCCGACGCCGTGGACACCGTCGTCCGACGGGCCTGTGTCAGCGCCGAGTTCCGGGCCTTCGCCGGGGGCGGCACCAGCCCCGTCACCGCCTGGCTGCGCGGCCTGGCCCGCCGCGCCCACGCCGAGTGCGGCGGGCCGGGCGTCGGCGCCGTGGGGCTCTGCTTCACCGGGAACTTCGCCCTGACCATGGCCCTCGAACCGGTCGTCGTCGCACCCGTGCTGAACCATCCGTCGCTGCCGCTCGACGACCCCGGCGGCCTGGAGTTGAGCGCCGAGGACGCGGCCGCCGTCGCCGCCCGCGTCCGCCGGGACGGCCTGACGGTCCTGGCCTACCGCTTCGACGACGACACCTGGTGCACCGGCCGCCGGTTCGCGGCCTACCGGGCACTGCTGGGCGACGCCTTCGACGGCCGCGTCCTGCCCGGCTCGTCCGCGCACACCGACCCCCCGCCCTTCTTCCGCGACGTCGTCGGCTGCCCCCATAGCGTCGTCACGGCCCACCTCGTCGACCGCGAGGGCCACCCCACCACACGGGCGCGCGACGAGATCATCGCCTTCCTCGCGGAGCGGCTCCACGTACGGGACGGCTCCGGACCGCCGCGGGCACGGGCCGACGGCGACGGGGGGCGGACGGTGCGGGGAAGCGGGTGATGTGCCGTGCGCGCGGCCGGACGGTGACCGACATGTCAAAATTCAAGGTGCGCGAAACGGGGGTGTCGCTTCGTCCTCAGCGGCAGAAGGTGAACCGCGCCCCGGACCCGCGCGCATCACCTGACGAGAAAGGATGCCATGACCACCGAGACGCTGGAGTTTCAGGCTGAAGCGCGGCAGCTCCTGCAGTTGATGGTCCACTCGATCTACTCCCACAAGGAAGTCTTCCTGCGTGAGCTGATCTCCAATGCCTCCGACGCCCTGGACAAGCGGCGCCTCGCCGGCCTCAAGGACGAGCGCCTCAAGGCCGACGACCTGCACATCGCCGTCGAGGTCGACAAGGAGGCCCGCACCCTGACCGTGCGGGACAACGGCATCGGCATGTCGCGCGAGGACGTGGTGGGCCTCATCGGCACCATCGCCCGCTCCGGCACGGCCGAGATGCTGCGCCGGCTGAAGGAGAACAAGGAGTCGGCCGACCTGATCGGCCAGTTCGGCGTGGGCTTCTACTCCGTCTTCATGGTCGCGGAGAAGGTCACCCTGCTCACGCGCAAGGCCGGTGAGAGCGAGGGCGTCCGCTGGGAGTCGGACGGCGGCGGCACGTACACGATCGAGACCGTCGAGGACGCGCCGGAGGGCACGGCGGTGACCGTCCACCTGCGCCCCGCCGACGAGGAGGACGCCCTCCACGACTACACCGACGAGCAGAAGATCCGCGAGGTCGTCAAGCGGTACTCGGACTTCATCTCCTTCCCCATCCGCATGGGCGAGGAGACCCTCAACTCGATGAAGGCGCTGTGGGCGCGCCCGAGGTCCGAGGTCAAGGACGAGGAGTACCACGAGTTCTACCGGCACGTCACCCACGACTGGGCCGACCCGCTCGAGATCATCCCGATGCGGGCGGAGGGCACCTTCGAGTACGAGGCGCTGCTGTTCATCCCGTCCCGTGCCCCGCGCGACCTCTTCCAGCGCGACGCCCGCCACGGCGTCCAGCTGTACGTCAAGCGCGTGTTCATCATGGACGACAGCCGCGAGCTGCTGCCGGACCACCTCCGCTTCGTCAAGGGCGTCGTGGACGCCGCCGACCTGTCGCTGAACGTCTCCCGCGAGATCCTCCAGCAGGACCGGCACATCCAGCTCATCCGCCGCCGCCTCGCCAAGAAGGTCCTGTCGACCGTCAAGGACCTCATGACGAACGACGCGGAGAAGTACCGCACGTTCTGGCGGGAGTTCGGCGCCGCCGTGAAGGAGGGGCTGCTCGACGGGTCCGAGAACCACAAGGCGATCCTCGACATCGCCTCGTTCGCCTCGACCGCCGGCGACGAGCCCACCACGCTGGCCGACTACGTCGCCCGGATGAAGGACGGCCAGAACAAGATCTACTACGTCACCGGCGAGAGCCGCGCCCAGATCGAGAACTCCCCGCACATCGAGGCGCTGAAGGCCAAGGACTACGAAGTCCTGCTGCTGACCGACCCGGTGGACGAGATCTGGGTCGACACGGTGCACGAATACGACGGCAAGGAGTTCCAGTCCGTCACCCGGGGCGAGTCCGACGTGTCCGCCGAGGCGGAGGTCTCCCAGGAGGACACCGAGGCGTACAAGGCGGTGCTCGGCTGGCTCAACGACACCCTCGACGACGTCAAGGACGTCCGTCTCACGACCCGGCTGACGAGCTCCCCGGCCTGCCTGGTCAGCGACACCGACGGCATGACCCCCGCGCTGGAGAAGATGTACAAGGCGATGGGCCAGGGCTTCCCGCCGGTCAAGCGCATCCTGGAGCTGAACCCGCAGCACCCCCTGGTCAGCGGGTTGCGGTCCGCGTACGAGAAGCGCGCCGACGACCCGGACCTGACCGACATGGCCGAGCTGCTGTACGGCACGGCACTGCTCGCGGAAGGAGGGGACCTGGCGGACCCAGCACGCTTCGCCACCCTGCTCGCCGACCGCCTCAGCCGCACGATCTGAGCGCGTCCGGCGGACGGAGTCCCTCCGCCGGCGGCCCCGGACGGCTTCCGGACGAGCCCGCGGATGACGCCCCCCCGCTGGACAGCCCCCGGGACGACAGGTCCCTGGACGACAGGTCCCTGGACGACGGCCCCCGCCTCCGCCGGACGGAGCGGGGGCCCGTCGCCGCTGTGCGACTGTGCCGCGCCGGGCGTCGAGGGGCGCGATCCGGTCAACGCGGGTGCTGCCGTTGCCCGGGCCGCGCCGCCGTGTGACGGTCGGCTGGCACGTACGGTCGAACGGACGAGGGGGCAGGAATGAAGACTCGGCGGATCCGCCTGATACCCGCGGTGGCGGCCCTGGTGGCGGGCGGCCTGCTCGCCACCGGCACGGCGGGGACGGCCTACGCGGTGGGCCGCACGGCCGGTCCCGCGTCCGTGCGGGCCGTGGCGCCCGGCTCCCTGCCCCCGGAGGAGCAGGAGCGCCTGCGCCAGGTCGCGGCCGCGATCTGGCCCGACCAGGCCGCGGGCTGGGACATGAACACGGACGTCGCCGACGTCCTCTCCCGGGCCACGGGGGAGATCCTGCGCTGCTCGGAGGCGTTCGCGCTCGTCCCGAGGCCGCCGGGGTTCGTGCCGGGGCTCAGCTACCTGCGCGACTACTGGAAGCAGCTCCGCGACTACTTCCTCGCCGTCAAGGAGAACCGCACTTACCGCGTCTGCGTCGTCAACGCGGCCCGCAACCACCGCACCGCGATGGAGCTGGCCTCCATGGGCGTGTGACCCGCCGGGGGCCCGGGGCCTGGACTGACCGCCCGCCGCCCGGCCTCGCGTCTTCCGTACGCCCGAACGCCGATCGTTGCGTTCCGGGGATGTCGTGGCCGCCGCGTGCGGAGGTGGACCGGCGCTGACGACGCGGCAGGCACCGGGCGTTCCGCAGCGTGCCGACAGGCCCTTCGGGTGCCGGCGGCGCGGCGCGTCCGCGCGGTGCGGACGGCACCGGGCTTGCGCCCCGGACCCGGCGCGGCCCCCTCGGCGCCTCGCCGCCGGGGCCGGTGGCGGCTCGGCCTCGGCGAGCCGCGCCCGACCGGTTCCGTCTTCCTCGTCCCTCTCGGGAGGCCCCCGTCGCCCGTACCGGACCTGTACTGCGGGGCGTGCCCTGCGGGGCGTGCCCGCCGGCACCGTCCGCTCGCTCGGCCTGGGCGCCCTCATGACGAGCGCGGGCGCCGGGTGGCCGAGCCGGACCTGGCCGCCACCGATCCCGCGCGCGGGCCCGCTTTCCTGCCGGTGGCGGCGCGGGCGCCCCGCCCCCGCCGCCGTCGCCGTCCTCCTCCGGCTCGGCGGCGCCGTCGTCGAGGTGCCGACGGGCCGGACTTCGGCCGGTGACAACCTCCGCGTTCCCGGAGCCGCCCGGTGACAACATTCGCGCTTCCGGAGCCGCCCGGTGACCGCATCCGCCCTCCAGGAGTCGCTCCCGAGCGCACTTCGCGACGAAAGTTGGCTGAAAACTGTCGCTGATTGGTCTAGACACGGCGTGCTTCCCCTGTCTGTTTGTCGACAGGCAAGGCGTACTTCGGGCGGAGCGGGGCACGCCCAGGGGTGCAGAAACGTTTGGTGTGGCTCGGGTGCCCCGGCGAAGGGTGCCCCCGGTGCCCGCCGCCCCCGGCGCACAGCCGATATCGCATAGCACGCACCTGATGGTGAAGAGACGTTTCACGACGAAAACCGCTAGGCGGAGGCTCCCGTTCAGGGTGCGTGGCAGGACCACCCGATCTTGTGACTAGCATGGCCCCGCGCAGGCCGTCGCGAGGGACACGCCAGGCGACGGGCGTCGCGCGCGACAGCACCGATGTGAGGGCGGGCCGACGGCCCGCACCCCTGTGCCGACACCGAGGGGCCACGGAATGACACAGTCCGCCGATGGGCGTCCGCCCGGCATAGCCGGCACGCGGCGAACAGCATCCTCCTCGCCGCTGCTCCTGCTGGCGGCGGCAGCCGTGGGCGGCGCCGTGCCGGTGGCCCTCGCGCCGTCGGCCGCCCGCGGCTGGGTGGCGGCCGTGGCGGTGGCCGCCTGGCTGCTGCTCGCCGCCGTGGTGTGGACCGGACGCCGTACGGCGGCCACGCTGCGGGCGCGCGCCGCCACCGCCGAGCGCCAACTGGCCGACCTGCAGACGCAGGTGGGCGCCCGCGGCGGCGAGGTCATCCATCTGGCCCAGGTGACGCTGCCGTCCGTGGCGCGGTCCCTGCGCGAGGGCGCCGCCCCGCACGAGGCCCTGGGGCAACTGCGCCTGCCCGCCGACCCGGCCTGCCGCGAACTGCTCAACGTGTGCGTGTCCGCCCTGTCCGACGCGGAGCAGCGCGCCGCCGCGGCCGCCGCGGCCCAGGCGCACGCCGCCGGTGAACTGGCCCGGCTGAGCGACGACATCCGGCTGCTGACCACCGACACCGTCCCCGACGTCGTCACCAAGCTGCGCAGCGGCACCTCGGCGGACCGCGTCCTCGCCGCCATGTCCTGGCCCGCCGACCCCGCCCTGCGCGAGCTCACCGAGGGCGCCGTCCGCGAACTCGCCCTCAGCGAGCGGCGGGCCGCCGCCGCGCAGGCCGCCAGCGCGAAGGCGCTCAGCCGCGTCCAGGCCAAGACCGTCAGCATGCTCGCGGACCTGCGCGCCCTGCAGGACCGTTACGGCGAGGAGGTCTTCGGCGACCTGCTCCGGCTCGACCACACCACCTCGCAGCTCGGCCTGATGACCGACCGGCTCGCGCTGCTCATGGGCGGCCGCTCCAGCCGCGCCTGGAACAAGCCCATCGTCATGGAGAGCATCCTGCGCGGCGCCGTGGGACGCATCGCCGCCTACCAGCGGGTGCGGCTGCACAGCTCCAGCAAGGCGGCCGTCGTCGGCTTCGCCGCCGAGGGCGTCATGCACCTGCTGGCCGAGCTGATGGACAACGCCGCGAACTTCTCCCCGCCCACCGACGAGGTCCACGTCTACGTCGAGGAGTCGCGCACCGGCGTCGTCGTCACCATCGAGGACAGCGGACTGCGCATGGCCGACGCCGCGCTCCGCCGCGCCAAGGAGTACGTCTCCGGACAGGCCACCGACCTCGCGCTGCTCCAGGGCACCCGCCTCGGCCTCGCCGTCGTCGGACGCCTCGCCGGGAAGTACGGCGTCAGCGTGAACTTCCGGCCCTCCTCACGCGGCGGCACCGGCGTCGTCGTCCTGCTGCCCCCGCAGCTCATCGCCCAGCAGGCGCAGTCGGACAGCGCCCGCTCCACGCCCCCGGCCGACCCGGACCCGCAGCCCGCCGCCGCGGCGAGCGCCACCGCGGACCACTCGGCCGCCCCGCCGCCCGCCCTGCCGTCCCGTGCCGCGGACTCCCCGGAGGCCGACGCGGGCCGCTCCCTGCCGGAGGGCACCCTGGCCACCCCCGGCGGCCTGCCCGTACGCCGCCCCGGCCGCACCATGGCCGCCGCGCACCCCGCGCAGGAGGAGCGCGAGGGCACCGGGCCGGACGCCGCGGCGGACGAGCGGCGGCCGCGGCCCGCCCGCGACGTCGGGGCGCGCTTCGGAGCCTTCCACCGCGCCCGGCGGGCCGCCGCCGACGATGCGCGACCGCCGCAGGCCGAGTAGCCGCACCCGGCTCACGGACCGGCCCGCCCGCCGGACCGCCCCCCTCAACCCCCGCCCCGTCCACCGAAAGGGAGGCACGGGCGTGCGCACCCTCGGGTGACCGCCCGGAACCGACATGCAGACCACCGACAACAGCTTGAACTGGCTCCTGGAGAGCCTGCTCGACGGCACCCCCGGCACCCGGCACGCGCTCGTCCTCTCCCGCGACGGCCTGAAGCTCTGCTGGAGCACCGGCCTCACCCTGGACCAGGCCGACCAGCTCTCCGCGATCTGCTCCGGCATCCAGGCGCTCGCCCAGGGCGCCTCGGTCGAGTTCGGCGACGGCACCGGCGGCGTACGGCACTCCATGACCGAGTTCCACGGCGGCCTGCTCTTCGTCGTCGAGGCCGGGCAGGGTGCCCACCTCGCCGTCATCGCCGACGAGGACGCCGACCCCGGCGTGGTGGGCAACCAGATGACGCAGCTCGTGGCGCAGATCGGCGACCACCTGCGGGCCGAGCCCCGGGGCCAGGGCCGGCAGCACACCGCGTCATGACCCGGCGGCCCGTCGACGTGGGCGACCCGGACCGGCTCTACACCATCACCCAGGGGCGCAGCCGTGCCGACGCCGTCGCCTTCGACCTGGTGACCCTGATCGTCGCCGAGTGCGAGCCGTCCGCCGGCCAGCAGTCCGAGCACGCGCGGATCCTGGAGCTGTGCCGCCACCCCACTTCCGTCGTCGAGATCGCCGCGGAGCTCTCGCTGCCCATCACAGTGGTCCGCATCCTCCTGGAGGACCTCCGCGCGACCGGCCGCATCACCCCCCGACATCCCCGCGTGGCGTCATCCGCCGCGCTGCCCGATTCCGCTCTTCTCACGGAGGTGCTCCATGGGCTCCGCAACCTCTGAGCTGCCGCCGGCGTCCAGGACACCCCTGCGCGACACGGCCGAGTCCGGCCTCAAGATCGTCGTCGTGGGCGGCTTCGGCGTCGGCAAGACGACCCTGGTCCGCTCGGTCAGCGAAATCCGCCCGCTGAACACCGAAGAGGTCATGACCGAGGCGGGCGAGGGCGTCGACCGCATCCCGGTGCCGTCCGCCAAGAACACCACCACCGTGGCGTTCGACTTCGGCCGCATCAGCCTCAACGAGCGCCTGGTGCTCTACCTGTTCGGCGCGCCCGGCCAGAAGCGCTTCTGGTTCCTGTGGGACCGCCTGTTCTCCGGCACGCTCGGCGCCGTCGTCCTCGTCGACACCCGCCGCATGGAGGACTCCTGGTACGCCATCGACCGGCTCGAACACCACAAGACGCCGTTCGTCGTCGCCGTGAACCGCTTCGACGGCGACCACCCGTACCACTCCCTGGACGAGATCCGCACCGCCCTCGCGCTGCCCGCGCACGTCCCCCTCATCGACTGCGACGCCCGGGTCCGCTCGTCCGGCAAGGACGTGCTCATCGCCCTCGTCGACCACCTCCACCACCTGGCACGGGAACGGGAACTGACAGCATGACCGAAGTGACCGGACCAGCGGCCCCCGGCACCCCGCCGCCCGGCTGCCCCGCCCACGGCGACGCGGTGCGCCTCGGCGGCCTGGAGTACCAGCAGACCCCCTTCGAGCTCTACCGCGACCTGCGGGGCCGGTACGGCTCCGTCGCCCCCGTCCTCCTCGACGGCGACGTGCCCGCCTGGCTGGTCCTCGGCTACTCCGAGGTCAGCTACGTCACCGCGCACGACGAGCTGTTCGCGCGCGACTCGCGGCGCTGGAACCAGTGGGACCGCATCCCCGCCGACTGGCCGCTGCTGCCGTTCGTCGGCCACCAGCCGTCCGTCCTGTTCACCGAGGGCGCCGAGCACCGACGCCGCGCCGGGGTGATCACCGAAGCCCTCGAGGGCGTCGACCAGTTCGAGCTCGGCCGCGAGTGCGTGCACATCGCCGACCAGCTCATCGCCTCCTTCTCCGGCCGCGGCACCGCCGAGCTCATGAGCGCCTACACCCACCCGCTCGCCATGCGCGCCGCCGTGCACATGGTGGGCATGCCCGCGGGCACCGCCGACACCGAGGCGCTCGTCGAGGACCTGCGCATGTCGCTCGACACGGCCGAGGGCGACGACCCCGTGGCCGCGTACGGGCGCGTGGGCGAGCGCGTCCACCGCCTCGTCACGGAGCGGCGGGCCCGCCCGGCGGCCGACGTCACCTCGCGGATGCTGGAACACCCGGCGGGCCTCACCGACGAGGAGATCGTCCAGGACCTCATCTCGGTGATCGCCGCCGCGCAGCAGCCCACCGCGAACTGGATCTGCAACACGCTGCGGCTGCTGCTCACCGATGAGCGGTTCGCCCTGAACGTCTCCGGCGGCCGCCTCAGCGTCGGCCAGGCCCTGAACGAGGTGCTGTGGCTGGACACCCCCACGCAGAACTTCATCGGCCGCTGGGCGGTGCGCGACACCCAGCTCGGGGGCCGGCACATCCGCGCGGGCGACTGCCTCGTCCTCGGCCTCGCCGCGGCCAACTCCGACCCGCAGATCTGGCCGGGCGCCGAGGTCGGCTCGGAGAACTCCGCGCACCTGTCCTTCAGCAACGGCGAGCACCGCTGCCCCTACCCGGCCCCGCTCCTCGCCGACGTCATCGCCCGCACGGCCGTCGAGACGCTCCTCGAACGCCTGCCGGACCTGGTCCTCGCCGTGGACCCGAAGGAGCTGACCTGGCGGCCGTCCGTGTGGATGCGCGGACTGACGGCGCTGCCCGTGCAGTTCACGCCGGTGGCGCAGTAGTCCCGTACGAGCACGGGGGCGCGGCGCGCCCGTCGGTACGAGGCGGGTGCGGCGCGGCGCTCCTCCCGTGCGCGCGGCGGGCCGCGCGGGCCGGGCGGGCGCCGCGCCGGGCGTCAGCGCGCCGCCGGCGTGAACACCACCGGGAGCGCCTGCGGCCCGCGGGTGAAGACACCCTGCTCCCGCGGCGCGTGGCCGTCGGCGAGCCGCAGGCCGGGCAGCGCGTCCAGCAGGTCGTTGACGCCGGTCTCGACCTCCGCGCGGGCCAGCAGGGCGCCCACGCAGAAGTGCCGGCCGAGCGCGAAGGCCAGGTGGTCGGCCGCCGCCGAGAAGGCGGTCGTCGTGGTCAGGTCGTCGCGGAAGATGTCGAAGCGGTCCGGTTCGCGGTAGCGCTCGCCGTCGCGGTTGGCCGCGCCGATCAGGCAGGTGACGGTGGCGCCCGCCGGGACCGTGCCGCCCGCGAGATCCACCTCGGCCGCGGTCTGCCGCATGATCATGTGGACCGGCGGGGTGTAGCGCAGCGTCTCCACGAACGCCCGGTCCACCAGGGACCGGTCGGCCCGCACGGCGGCGAGCTGGTCGGGGTGCGCGAGCAGGTTGGCGAAGATGCTCGCGATGGCCTTGTCCGTGGTCTCGCCCCCGGCCGCGAGCAGCAGGCTGCAGAACGCCTTGATGTCCTCGTCGCTCATCCGCACGCCGTCGACCTCGGCCGCGCACAGCCGGGACAGCAGGTCGTCGCCGGGTTCCTCGCGGCGGCGCCGGATGATCGGGAACAGGTACTCCGCGAACTCCACGCGCGTCCGCTCGCCCGCGGCCGTGACCTCCGGGTCCCCGGCGAGGTTGCCGAGGAAGGCGATGACGCTCGTGTACCAGCCGTGGAACCGCGCGTGGTCGGCCTTGTCCAGGCCGAGCATGTCCGCGATCACGTTGACGGGGAAGCGGGTCGCGTACTCCGCCACGAGGTCCGCCGACCCGCGCCCGCGGAAGGCGTCCACCAGCTCGCGGGAGTTGCGGCGGATCACCGGCATGAAGGTCTCCTGCAGCTCGGCGCCGCGGAACGCCGGGGCGACCAGGGCCCGCCGCACCGCGTGCTCGCGCCCGCTGAGCTGGAGGATCGTCCGCCCGTGCACGGGCTCCAACTGCCAGTCGTAGTTCTCGGTGGTGAACACCGACTCCTTGTCCTTGAAGACGCGGGCCACGTCCTCGTACCGCGAGACCACATAGCTCTTGGTGGGCTCGTGCCACAGAAGCGGAGCGCGCTCGCGGAGCGCGCGGTACACGGGGTAGGGGTCGGCCGCGAACTCGGCCGAGAGGATGTCGGGTATGTCCTGAGCGCTGTCTGGCAGGGGCTGAGCAGTGGACACGAGGCTCCTCCAAGGGGAACGACTGCCGGGCGGAGCCAAGCTTATTGATCAAGAAACGGAACCGACAGGGTGCGGCAGTGACGTCGCGGGAGGAGCCGTGTCGCCGGGTGTGCCGACGCCGAGGTCCTGGCCGCTCGGGGGCGCGGCCAGGCACTGGCGTACGGCGGTCGGCCCGGGCCGTCGGCTACCGGGCGTCCACGAGCATGCGGCCGTCGGCGCGTGCGGTGGCGCCGTAGGCGTACGCGGCCTCGACCCGTGCCTGCTCGGCCGCGTCGGGCACCGCGTTCTTGCAGCTCGTGCCCGCGCTGGAGCCCGACATGAGCTGGGAGCACGGGCCGGGCTTGGTGTCCGGCAGACCCAGGTTGTGGCCGATCTCGTGCGCCGCGATACGGGTCTTGTCGTGGCCCTGGGTGACGGCCTGGTTGCCGAGTTCGACACGGGCGCGGCCGCCCGGGCGTACCGGTCCGAGGGAGGCCTGCGGCCAGCCGCTGGTGGCCACGATCTGGATCTCGGCCCGGGTGCCGGGGGCGGCCTCGACGAGCTTCACGTTCTCGACGTTGTTGTTCCAGGAGGCGACCCCGGCCGCGATCGCGGCCTCCCAGCCGGCGGCCCGGCTGTCGTCGTAGCGCAGCGTCACCACTGCCGCCGTGCTCTTCGCCGCGCGCGTCTCCTGCGCGGTCACGGCGTTGGCCGCAGGAACCGCGGTCAGGGCGACGGCCGCGGCGGCGCCGCCGGTGATGACCAGCCTGATGGAGTGCAGCATGGGCTGTGTGTCCCTTCACTTGTGGGGGCCCGGCTCGGTGCGGAGCCGGGGAGTGCGGGGAGGGTGGTGCCGGTCGTCGGACGGGCCGGGGCCGTGCGGTCCGCATGCGCTGCCCTGTCGTGCTGTCGCTGGGCGCGGAGCTGCGGCTGCGGGCGCGGGGCGGCCTCGGTCCGTCAGGAAGAGGGCGGCGAACGGCACTTCCCGCGCGGGCGGGGCCTCGCCGGGGCGGAGCCGTCCTGCCCGGCGTCGTGCACGCGCCCGTGCCCGCGTCCGCAGGGGCGCGTGACGCCGTGCCGTCGTGGGCCGCCGGGGTCCCGCGTGCCGTCGTACGCGGAAAGGCTGTACGGCGGACGGCCGCGGACCGGAGGCCCGCACAGCGAAGGCTCGTACAGCGAAGGCTCGTACACCGCGAACTCGTACACCGGAACGGAGCGTGTTCCCGCCGTACCCACCCGATCCCTGGGGCTGGGCATACGCCGCTCCATTCCTCGCCTCGCACACCTCGCAGCGGACGGCCGTGGCAGACGGTACAGCGCCCGGCCGGGCTCGAACAGCAGCCCGACGGCTGTGAAATTTCCGCAGGGAACCCACCCTGCCCACCGGTGGACACCGGCACGCGCGCCCCGGCGGCGGCACCCGCCGAAAACGCCCTGCGTCCCGCCGCACCCCCTTGATACGGTCCGTGGCATGCCCATGCGCCCTGGTCGGACGTGGTGTGCCGAACCCCGCGGCACCGCCCGGCGGGGCGCCGCCTCCTGACACGCCGACAGCTCCGCCGCGCCGGCTCTCCTCGCCGCGCGGCGCGCGACGCCCTCCGGCCCGTACCGACCGAACCCGCGGAGCACACCCATGACCCGTCCCGACCACCACGACCGCCCCGGTGCCGTGAGCGACCTGCGCGCCCTCCAGACACCGGCCGGGCCGACGAGGACGGCCGCCCCCGCCGAACTCGTCGAGTGGGTCACGCGCCACGCCCACCGGCTGGCGGCCCTCGGCCCGCGGGCGGACCTGGAGGCCCCGCTCGACGACCTGGAGCCGCTGCGCGCCCTCGTCGGCGACGCCCGCGTGGTCGCCCTCGGCGAGAACTCCCACCAGATCCGTGAGTTCGGCCAACTGCGCCACCGCGCCCTGCGCTTCCTCGTCGAGCGGCTCGGCTTCACCGTCTACGCCATGGAGTACGGGGCCGCCGAGGGCCGCCCCGTGGACGCGTGGATCCAGGGCGGCCCCGGCGACATCGACGACCTCCTGGCCCCCGGGCACCGCCCGGTGGCCGGGGGAGGGCAGGAGCGGCGCCTCAGGGGCCTGGGGCAGCCCGTGGAGTGCCGGGACACGCTGCGGTGGCTGCGCCGCCACGACGCGGGTGCCACGCACCCGGTCCGCTTCCTCGGCTGCGACATCCCCATGGCGGGCGGCTCACTCGCACCCGTCCTGGAGCCGGTCGCCGCGTACTTGGACACCGTGGACCCGGGCGCGCTGCGCTGGCTGCGCACGGCCCTGGACATCTCCGGCGCCGTCGAGGGCGGCACGGTCATGGTCCCCGCCTTCGCCCGGCTCGACCTGGACCCGGCCGAGCAGGACCGGCTCACCACGGCCCTCGCCCGCCTCGCGGGCCGGTTCGCGGACCTGCGTGAGACGTACGTCGACCGCGCCGGCCGCGCGGCCTACGAGACCGCCCTGTCGGACGTCCGCGCCGCCGTGACCACCGACCGGGCCCAGCGGGCCATGGCCGAGGCGCTCGCGGGCGCGCCCGACAGCCTGGGCTTCGTCGCCCGGGAGCGCTACCTGGCCGACACCTTGCTGGAGTTCCTGGAGCGGTCGCGGCCCGGGACGCGCGTCGTCCTCGTCGGGCACAACGCCCACATCCAGCGCTCGGCCAACCAGGGCGAGGGACCGCTCGCGCCGGCGACCATGGGCCACCTGCTCGCGCGGGAGCTCGGCGCGGACTACGTCCCCGTCGCCCTGACCGGCAACGGCGGCGAGACCGTGGAGAACGTGCCCGACCGCGACCATCCCCTCGGCATGCGCTGGGGCCGCGCCGCCACGCCCGAGGCCGTACCGGACAGCGTCGAGGCCCTGTTCGCGGGCGTCACCGACCGGCCGGCCCTGGTGGACGCGCGGGCGCTACGGCGGCACGCCCGGGCGCTGCGCTGCCCGGAGCCGGTCCGTACGCGGCTGGACACCACCTTCATCGAGATCCCCGCGCTGGAGGCGTTCGACGGCGTCGTCTGCGTCCCGGACACGACGGTGAGCGCGGACATGGCCGAGGAGTAGGCCGCCGAGCGGCCGGGTGCCGAGCGGGTCGGGTCCTGACGGGGCCGGCAGCCCGGCGGGCCGGACCGGGGCCTCGTCGTGGCGCCGCCGTCCCGCCGTCCCGCGGGCCCGCCGGTCAGGCGGTGGCGCACTCCGGGTGGCCCCAGCCGTGCGTGCCCTTCGCGATCTGCTCACCGGCGGCGTAGGCGCGGCCGCAGCCGCAGGTGCCCTTGAACTTCGCGGCGATGGTCCGGCGCCCGGAGCGCCCGCCCGCGCGGGTACCGGTGCGGCCGACGCGGCGGCTCGCCTTCTGCTGGTGCGGCTGCGGCTCGGGCACGTCGGGGACGGAGGTCGCGCCGTGCGCGGTGCCGTCCGGCTCCTGGGACTGGGCCGCCAGGCTGGCCGCGTGGTCCGCGACGGCGTTCAGCGGGTCACCGCCCACCTGGTGCGCGGGCACGTACACGAAGTCGACGCTGCGGCCGGACAACTGGGCGTCGATGCGCTCGACCAGGTCGCGGTTGGCCACGGGCTTGCCGCCGGCGGTCTTCCAGCCCTTCTTCTTCCAGCCGGGCAGCCAGACGGTGACGGCCTTCATGGCGTACTGCGAGTCCATGCGCACCTCGACGGGCACGTCGGCGGGCAGGGCCGCGAGCAGTTCGGACAGCGCGGTGAGTTCGGCGACGTTGTTCGTGGCCACCCCGAGCGGCCCCGCCTCCCAGCGCACCGGCACCCCGTCGGCGTCCGCGACGACCCAGGCCCACCCCGCCGGGCCGGGGTTGCCCTTGGAAGCTCCGTCACATGCCGCGATCACCCGTTCCGTCATGCTCCGATCATGCCAGGCCGTCCGGAGGGAGCCATTCCCGGGTGGCCGCCCGACCGGCGGACGCCGTGCCGGAACCCGCAGGTCCGCCCCGCTTCCAGCCCTCCGGAGGCCCGCGGGGACCGGAAAAAAGAGCGAAACACTCACGCGCGTGCGTTCCCCCTCGCCGCGCCTTGCTGGACGCTCTGCCCTCGCACCGCTCACCGCACGGGGCGCACCGATCCACCGCTCACCGCACACGTCACACGACCCGCCGTTCGACCACCGGAACACCGGATCACCGGGGAGGCATCGTCATGCACCGGAGACGTTTCGTCAGGGGCGCGCTCGGCACGGCCGCGGGGGCCACCCTGCTGCCGGCCCTGCCCGCCCGGGCCGCCGTCCGCGCCGACGGCTGGCAGCAGGCCGCCGTGCCCGACGCCGCGGAGATGGCGGGACTGCGCTCCGTGGCGGCCGCCGGGCCCCGCCTGGCCTGGGCCGTGGGCACGGAGGGCCTCGACCGCACCACGTACGGCAGACCGCTGTCGTACCGGTGGAACGGCACGGCCTGGTCCCGCACGGACACCACCGGCCTGGCCTTCGCCGGCCTCCTCACCCGCGTCGCCGCCAACGCCTCCGGCGAGGCCTGGGCCGTCGGCCTCGACCGCGAGCACAGCCTGTGGCACCTGTACGCCTGGGACGGGGACGGCTGGGAGCGGGTGCCCTTCCCCGGCGAAGGCGCGGCGGACACCGCCCTCCACGACGTCGCCGTCGCCCCGGACGGGAGCGCCTGGGCCGTCGGGACGTACGAGAACCGGTCCCGGACGATGCACTGGAACGGGCGGCGCTGGCGCTGGATCCGGCCGCTGCCCAGCGGCAACAACAACGCCGCGGTCGGGGTGCGCCGCTCCTGCCGCGGGGACGTCTGGATCTTCGGCAGCGGCGTGTGCGCCCGCTGGGACGGGACGTGGCACGAGATCCCGCTGGAAGGACAGATGAGCAACGTCACCGGCATGCTCCCGGTCGCGCCGGACGACATCTGGCTCTGCGGCTACAACTGGACCCTCCCCGGCGGCCGCCCGCCCGCGGCCCGGCTGAGCCACTACGACGGCACGGCCTGGCAGTACGTCGGCGCGCCCTTCACCGGAGGCGAACTCACGGGCATCGTCGGCGACGACCGCGACCGCCCCGACCGCATCGCAGGCTGGGAGTACCCGGACTGGAACCGGGCCCACTACCTCCGCTGGGACGGCGGCGACTGGGTCAGCGAGCGCGGGCCCGAGTCCACGACCCCGGTCCTGATCAACGGGATCACCCGGGTGCCCGGGACGCGGGAGTACTGGTCGGCGGGGTCGACGTCGTTCTTCCCCTACCCGCCGGGCCAGGTGCGCGTCGAACGGCTGCGGCCGCCCGCCGGGCGTTCCCGGTGAGGCGCTGCGGACGGCTCGCGGCGTTCGCGGTGCGGCGCCGCGGACAGCACGTGGCGTCCCCGGTGCGGCGCTGCGGACGGCGCGGGGCACCTCCGCCGAGGCGCTGCGGGCGGCACGGGACGGGCTCCGGCCACATGCCGTAGGGATGTCAGCCGTATGTCAGCGGCGTGGGCGACAGTCTGCCGTCGGAGCACCCAGGGTGGTCGGGCGAAGTGCCCCACACCCAGGGAGACGTGAGGGGGAGTCATGTCCGACAGGGCTGCCGTACGAAGACGCGGCCGGCGCGCCGCGCGACTGCTGCGCGGCTGCGTGCTGCCGGGGGCGCTCTGCGCGCTCGCCGGAGTGCTGACGGCTCCGGGGCAGGCCGCCGCGGCACAGGCCGCGGAGTGCCGGCTGCGCCCCGCCGAGCAGCACGTCGACTGGACCGGCCGGAGGTTCACCGGGGATCTGCTGTGCGAGGTGGAGCCGGGGCACATCCGGCTCCAGTCGCGCTCCACCAGCACGGTCAGCGGGGAGATGCTCTTCACGCCCGCCTGGTTCGTCTGCTGGAAGCAGGGCAGCACCTACCCCGGCACCGACCTCTGGTACTACACGCAGGGCGACCAGGTGGTGACCACACCGGCGGCCAAGGCCTGGGGCTATGTGCCGGCGACGTCGGTCAAGGCGCCGGAGCACCCCTTCCCCGGTCTGGCGAAGTGCCCGTGGACATGACCGCCGCCGGGGACGTGAGAGAGGTGCGAGCCGTGCCGACCGAGCAGCGGGACCAGCGACGTGGTGCGCGGCGTCCGGCCCGGACGCCGCGCGGGCCGGTGCCGTCCGCCCTGCGGGCCGCCTGGCGGCGGACGGCCGCCGTCGCGGCGGGACTCGCGGTGCTGGCCCTCGGGGCCGGGCTCGGCGCGCCCGCGCACGCGGCCGAGCGGGCGACCTGCGAACTCCGCGAGGGCATCGAGCTGCGGGACGCCATCGGCAATGTGTTCACCAAGGCCCTGTACTGCGACAACCTGCCCTCGGACGTGTACGCCCGGGCCGACTTCGCCTCGCCCGTCACGGGCTGGCTGAAGCTGTCGCCGTCCTGGTTCCCCTGCTACACCACCGGGCCTGCGGACACCCAGGGCAGCAAGACCTGGTACTACACCCAGGGCGACCAGGTGGGCTCGATGCCCAAGATCAAGGGCTGGGGCGTCGTCCCCACCGAAGCCGTGCGTCTGCCCGCGGGCACGGCACAGCCCTTCCCGGGCCTGCCGCGCTGCCCGTGGTTCTAGGCCGCGTACCCCGAAGCAACCGCGTACCCCGAAGCACGCAGGAACACCGCGTACCCCGAAGCACGCAGGAACGGAGAGATCCCATGTCTCGTCAGCCCAGGGTGACTCCCCAGGGGCGCGCCTCCCGGCGCGGCCCCGGCCGCCTGGCACACGGGCGCGCGGCGTACGGGCGCGCGGCCGCCGGAGTGCTGCTCGGCGCCGCCGTCCTGGCCGCCGCGCCGACGACGGCCTTCGCCCACACCCCGAGCCCGTCCACCGCGGCGGCGACCGAATGGCGCCTGTGCATGTACCTGGGGGGCCACCCCACGCTGAAGCTGGGGGACAGCGGCGAGGCCGTGCGCCACCTCCAGTGCGTCCTCAACGAGGTCTACCGCTACCAGACCGTGCCGATGACCGGCTCCTTCGAGGTCATCACGGAAGCCGCCGTCAGACACCTCCAGCAGCAGCTCAGCCTGCCCGGCACGGGCGTCGTCGACGCCGCGACCTGGACGGCGCTGCACCCGTAGGGAGAGGTGGGGAGATGTCCCGGATGGATACGAGGATGGATGCCCGGCTGGAGACGGAGTCCGCGACCCGGCACCGGCGAGGCGCACGGCGCGTGCCGGGCCGGGGCGCCCGGATCGTCATGGCCCTGATGTGCGCCGCACTCGCCGCGGCCCTCGGGCTGCCCGCGCACGCCACCGCCGCGGACCGGGCGCCGCACTCAGGTCCGGCGCGGGTCACCGCCCCGGACCGGGCGCCGCGCTTCGGTCCCGCGCAGGTGGTGAACATCGTCAACACCCACAGCAAGCTGTGCGTGGAGACTCCGGCGTCCGCGCTCGGCCAGCCGGTGCGCCAAGGGCGCTGCTTCGGCAAGCCCGCCGCCCGCTGGTACCTCCAGGCCTCCGGCGCCAGCACCGGCGCGGTCAACATCGTCAGCGCGGTGAGCGGCACGTGCGTCGGGGTGGAGAACGCCGACCCCGCCCCGGGAGCCGCGATCCGGCTGGCTCCCTGCGGCAGCGGCCCGGCCGTGAGCTTCCGGATCGTTTCCCTCGGCGACGGCGTGGGCTTCCAGACCATGACGTCCGTACGGCCCCTGTGCCTGGAGGTCACCGAGTCCTCCACCGCCGACGGCGCCGCCCTGCGCCAGTGGGAGTGCAACCAGCAGCCCGGTTCGCTCTTCACCCAGCAGCAGCCGCCCAAGCAGTGGGGCACGACCGTCGTCAACACCCACAGCGGGAAGTGCCTGAGCATCCTCGACCGGAGCGGGGCGGACGGCGCCAGGGCGATCCAGCGCGCCTGCGCGGGCAGCACCGACCAGCGCTGGCAGGTAGTCGAGCTGGGCGGCGGCAACGTCGCCGTGGTCAACGACAACAGCGGCAAGTGCCTGGCCATCAGCAACGGAAGCCTCGACAACGGCGCCAACGCCAACCAGTTCTCCTGCGACGGCTACAAGTTCCACACCTGGGCGCTGGCACCGGTGGGACCGCCGGAGGGCGGCACCTACACCCTCGCCAACCTCCGCAGCGGGAAGTACCTCGGCATCCGCGGCCAGAGCACGGAGGAGGGCGCCCAGGCGGAGCAGTGGGACCGCACGGCGAACGCGGACCAGGTGTGGCGCCTGATGCCGTCGGCGTGACACCACGGGCACGCGGCTCAGTGACAGTCACGTCACGGGCACCCGGCACCGTCACGCCACGGGCACCCGGCGCCGGGGGAGCGGACCCGCGGCGCGCGGAGGACCCGTCCCGTCCGGTCCCGTTCCGGTTTCCCCGACCCCGCGGGTACGGCGTACTCCACCTCAAGTCCGGGGGCCGGCCGGAGTGAGCGGGGACGGCCGCGCTCCTAGCGTTCCCCGTATGACCGATCAGCAGCGCGCACCCCTCAGCCGACGCCAACTCACCCTGCGGACCACGGCCTTCACCACGGCGGTGGCGGCCCTGGCGCTGGCCGCGCCCAGCGCGACCGCCGCACCCCCGCGCCCCGCCCCGACAGCCGCGACGGGCGGCCTGGACCGCTACTACCACCAGCGCCTCGACTGGCGGAGCTGTGTCCTCGGCCCCGGCGACGAGGAGGGCCGCGCGCTGGAGAAGGCGGGCGCGCGCTGCGCGGACGTCACCGTGCCGCTCGACTACTCCGACCCCGGCGGCCGCACCCTCACCGTCGCCGTCTCCCGCATCAAGGCCACCGACACCCGCCGCCGCGTGGGGCCGCTGCTGCTGAACAACGGCGGCCCGGGCGGCCCCACACTCGACGCGCCGCCCGCCGTCCGCGCCGCGATGAAGGACGTGGGGGCGCGCTACGACATCATCGGCATGGACCCGCGCTTCGTGGGCCGCAGCACCCCACTGGACTGCGGGTGGAAGATGGGCACCACCCTGTTCTCCGCGGGCGCGGGACGGGCGGGCTTCGACCGGCAGGTGGCCCTGCAGAAGCGGGCCGCCGACGCGTGCCGCACCACCAACGCGTCCGTGCTGCCGCACATCAGCACCCGCAACACCGCCCGCGACATGGACGTCATCCGGGGCGCGCTCGGGGACCGGAAGCTGTCGTACCTGGGTTACTCGTACGGCACCTACCTGGGCACGGTCTACGCGCAGATGTTCCCGCGCCGCTACGACCGGATGGTCCTCGACGGGGCGATCGACACCCCGCGCTACCAGCCCCGGATCCTGCGCGGGACCGAGGACGAGAACGAGCGGGCGCTCGCCGCCTGGGCGTCCTGGGCGGCGGCCCGGCACGGCACCTACGGCCTCGGCCGCACCCGCGCAGGCGTGCTCGCCACGATCGACCGCGTCGTCCGGGCCTCGGCGCGCGGCCCCCTGACCGTCGGCACCGGCTCCGAGAGGTACCGGATCGACGACAGCCACGTGCCGTTCCTGCTCGTCGAGGGCATCGCCGACGACACCGACAAGGCCCGCGCGGACCTGGCCGGGGCCGTCTCCGCGCTGGCCCGGGCCGCCACCGGCAAGCCGGCCCCGCTGCCGCCGGACCTGGCCGAGACCCTGCGGTTCGCGATGACCGGCGAGGGCTCGCACTGGGGCAGCGTGCAGACCGCGATCCTCTGCGGGGACGTGGCGGCCCCCCGCGACCCCGAGCGCTACTGGCGCGACATCCAGCGCAGCCGTCGCGACCACCCGCTGTTCGGCCCGCTGACGAACAACATCGGGCCCTGCGCCTTCTGGGACCGCCCCCGCGAGCGGCCCACCCGGGTCCGGCACGCCACCCCCGCCCTGCTGGTGGCCGCCACCGGCGACCCGCGCACCCCGTACGACGGGAGCGTCGCCCTGCGGAACCGGCTGCGCGGCTCCGCGCTGATCACCCTGAAGGGGGCCGACCGGCACGGCGTCTACGGCGAGTACGGCAACACCTGCGTGGACGACGAGGTCAACGCCTACCTGGCCACGGGTGTGCTCCCCGAGGGCGACCGGACGTGCGTGAAGCGACCCGTGGAGTAGCCCCCGACAGGGCGGTCTCGCACGGCGGCCGGTGATTGTCAGTGGCGTCTCCTACGGTGTGAGCACCTGGACCCGGTGGAGACGCCCCGGGTCCGTCCTGGGGAGGGGTCTGCCATGTCCGCCGTGCCCGCGCAGCCGACGCACTCGACGACGTACCTGGAGCTGTCGCAAGAGGGCGGCGGCGCCCACAAGTTCTACGAGGTGGAAGTCGCGGGGACGGTGGTGACGGTGCGCTACGGACGCATCGGCGCCGCCGGGCAGACCCAGACGACGACGTTCCCGACGGCACAGAAGGCGCGCGCGGCGGCCGCGAAGAAGGTGCAGGAGAAGGTCCGCAAGGGATACGCCCCGGCCGTCCCGGGGCAGCGGGCCCCGCGCCCGGTGACCCGCCGCCAGGTGGCCTCCGCCCCGTCCACCGCGCGCGCCGTGGCGCCCGTCCTGTGGCGGTTCCGCACCGGCTCCGCCGCGTTCGGCATCCACGTCGACGACGAGCTGTGCTGGGTCGGCAACCAGGCGGGCGACGTCTACACCCTGGACCACGACGGCGGCGTCCGCGCCCGCTTCAGCCTCCCGGACGGCGTGAAGTGCCTGGTCGCCGACGACTTCTGGATCTACGCGGGCTGCGACGACGGCAAGGTCTACGACCTGTCGTCGAAGCTGCCCTTCGCCGCCTACGACATCGCGGCCGACGTCGACATCTTCTGGCTGGACATCCACGAGGGCATCCTGGACGTCTCGGACCGCGAGGGCCGGCTCACCGTCATCGACCACGAGGACGAGCACCAGTGGGCGCGCCGCAGCCAGGGCGAGCACGCCTGGATGGTCCGCGCCGACGACCGGGCCGTTTACCACGGCCACCACCGGGGCGTCACCGCCTACGCACCCGACGGCGGCGGCGAGTTGTGGCACACCACCACGCGCGGCGGCGTCCTCTTCGGCTGGCAGGAGGACGACGCCGTGTACGCGGGCACCGCGCACCGCGTGGTGCAGCGGCTGCGCAAGGCGACGGGCGCGATCGAGGCCACGTACACCTGCGACAGCCCGGTGTACTCCTGCGCCACCTCGCCCGGCGGACGGTTCGTCTTCGCGGGCGACGCGTCGTCCTCCGTCTACTGCTTCGACCAGGACGGCACGCGCCTGTGGAAGCTCGGCACCGGCGGCGGCTCGGCCCTGTCGATGCAGTACCACGACGAGCGGCTGTACCTGGTGACCACGGACGGCTCGCTGGTGTGCGTCGACGCGAGCGAGGAGGCCGTCACCGCCGCGCAGCAGGGCACGGTGCCGGTCGCCCGGGACGTCAAGCTCGCCGCCGCGCTGCCCACCTACGAGCCGGCCACCACGGCCGGCTCGGTGGCCACCGTCACCCACGCCCCCAGCGGGGCGGTCGTCGTCGAATGCGTCCAGGAACACGGCCGCCTCCGCGTCCACGTGGTCTCCGAGGGCTACGAACCGTCCTGGAAGGTCCAGTTCCCCCGCGCGATACGGGAGCCCGGGGCACGCTACGTCGTGGACGCCCTGCACGCGGCGGCCGGCGGCTTCTACCGCGTGCGGGGGGACATCCGCCGACTGCGGTGACCGGCGCGCGGGGGACGGGCCCCGCGCGCCGGAACGGGCCCCGTCGCTCAGGAGGGCCGGTTGTCGATCAGGTCCTGGACCTGCGGGTGGATGCGGTCCATGCGCGTGCCCACGTTGGTCGGGCAGGAGCCGCCCCAGTGCAGGGCGATCACCTTGTGGGACGAGCCGGCCACGACCGGGGAGCCGGAGCTGCCGCCGGAGGTGTCGCAGGAGTACCCGACGTCCTCGGTGCCCAGCTGAGGGGTCCGCACCCCGCAGTAGGCCCCGCCGTCACGTTCCTCGTAGAGGGAGATGCGCTTGGGCCGGGTGTCGCCGTGGCCGACGACGTAGGCCTGCTCACCGGCGACCGGGGCGCGGGTCTCCAGGAACAACGTGCCGAACGGGGAGACGCGGTCGAAGTCGTCCACGCTGAACACGGTGTAGTCCAGGCTCGCCGAGGTGCGCAGCAGCGCGGCGGCGCCGACCTTGGTGCCGGGACGCGGGTCGTTGCCACCGCAGGTGGCGCAGTCGTAGTCGAACTGCACCTCCATGGTGTCCAGTTGGGACTGCGTGCTGACGCAGTGGTTGTTGGTCATCATGTGGTTGCCCCGGCCCACACGCCAGGCGGTGCAGTAGCCCGCGCCGTTCGTCAGCATGCGGGCGACGCCGCGTGACGCGGCGTACGGCGCGGGGTGGCTGCTCTTGTAGCAGACCGCGTCACGCCGGCCGTCGGCGCCGCACACGCTGCGGGCGCTGGAGGGATTCCGGGCGGCGAACTCCGCCGCGGAGTAGCCCCGCCAGTAGCGGTCGACCGACACCTCCGAACCGTGTCTCGCGTGCGAACCGTGTCTCGCGCGCCGGTGCAGGGTGACCACGGCGGTGTCGCCGTCCACCGACAGCGCGGCGAAGCCGGTGCGGCCGTGCCGCGTGAACCCCGCGTCACCGGGCGCGGCGCCGCCCCGGACCGGGTCGCCGTGGTACGTGTGCGTCTCGCGCCCGGTCGGATCGGCCACCGTCACGTAGTCACCGGGCGCGAGCCGGAACCGGTCGAAGTGCACCTTCACGTACGACGCTCCGGCGTGCCGGACCTCGTGGCGGTCCGGGCCGCCGGCGGAGGAGAGCCGCAGAGCGGCCGCCTCCTCCTCGCCCGCGACCGGAACCGGAGCGACCGGCGTGTCCGCCGCCGGACCCCGGGCGGACGCCGACGCGTCCTGGACGCGTAACGGGGCGGCCGCGTCCGCCGGAGGCGGCGCGGCGGGAGTCAGGACGGCCGCGGAGACGAGCACGGCGGCCGTCAGCAGGGGAGTGAACACGGTGACCTCCTGGTGGAGTCGGCGGAGCGCGGGCGGCGGGCATGGACCGCCGCCCGCCCGATCCGGCGGGCCCGGGGGGTTCCGGTTGCCGGGCCCGACGCGGACCGCGCGGTACGGGATACAGCGCCAGAGTAGACCTGTACATGACAACAAGTGAGCCGAGTGTCGGCCAGAGCCGGGAGTTTCGTGTTCCGGGGTGAATGCGCCCTGTTGATGCCATCGAGGCCGTTGTTTCCAGATCTTCTTCGACTGTTGTGTGCATACCCTAAGCACTGGCCACGACATTGGGCGTCAACCCGACATTCGCCGTTAAGTGGAGAGAATTTCTGGCGGCCTTCGGAAAGAAAGCCGTTTCTGATCGAAGCGCGCGCCCGCGCACTGTGCGTGACTGTGCGCCCCCGTGCGCCCCCATTGCATTCAGCCAGGGTTACTCGGCGGTCCGATGAGGGATCGGGGCGAGTCGGGCATCTCTGGTCGCCGCATGTCAGGGGAGAGGATCAAGTACGCGCGACAGTGCACGAATTCGATCAACATCTGCCACAACGGCAGGTGTTCATGGCCGGAGTTGGGCGCTCTTCCCAGGCGGGAGCCGTCCGTGGCCGGATGCGCGTAAACGGAAGGCGACGTTTTTCATACCGGCGTGTTTGACTGTGGGGCGCCGGGGCACACGCGGTGGCGGCGGTCCCCATCGGACTGTTGAGACGCGAACTAGACCACCGGAAAGCTACTCGGCGGTTAATCGAAACGGACGGCGGAAGTGCCCTCCATTCAACTTCTGGGGGTTGCTATCGAGTGACCCGCCGTGAAGACTGTGGCGAGGGTGCTCTGAATATGCGTGGTGCAAAGCGCAGGAACGCTTCGACGGGATGTGTGTACGTCCTCGTCCGTAGCTGGGGGGCTCGCGTTCACGGGCCCGCGCCACCGATTCGTACGAGCATGGGGAAGTCTCGCGCACCTGCCGCGAGGAACGTTTCACTGGGGGATGAGTGATGTCGGCTTGGTCCGCGCAACAGGTGCCGCCCTTCGCCCAAGGGCGGACGGAATGCCGAAGTGCGCCGGGGCGGACGTGCTGACCCGGGCCGAGCGGCCCTGGTGACGGACGGATGACAGGCGCACGGGCCGGTGAGGACACCGCCCGTCGGTAAGACCCGCCCACCTTCCGTGACGGACGCTCCGCCTGTCCGCACGCGTGTCCACCCCCCTCGCCGGATCCCCGGGTGCCCTCACGGCGCCGCGCGGACGCGAGTCGCCCGGGGGTGGCGGCCGGCACCGTCCGGCGCGCCCGGGCCGGTGCGGCCCACGTCACCGCCCCATCCCTGCTTTCGCCGTGCCCGCGCGTCCCCCACACAAGGGAGAGAAGTGACCAGCAACTCGACCAGCAGCCCGTCGGCGCAGGAAGACCTGCTGTTCGACACCCTGACCGACCGGTGGCGGTCGCTGCGCGAGGCCGGACCGGTCCGCTACGACGAGGCGCAAGGGGTGTGGCAGGTCGTCAGCCACGAAGGGGTGGCCGCCGTGCTCGCGGACCCGGCGACGTACTCCTCGGACATGACCCCGATCGCCCCTACGCAGGAGGACTTCGAGGCGTTCAAGCAGGGCAACTTCGTCGGCATGGACCCGCCCGAGCACCGCAAGTTCCGCACCCTGGTCAGCCAGGCGTTCACGCCGCGCGTGGTGCACGGGCTCGAACCGCGCATCGAGGCCGTCTGCGCCCGCCTCCTGGACGCCGTGGCGGACCGCGACCGGATCGACATGGTCGACGCGCTCGCCTACCCCCTGCCCATCATCGTCATCGCCGAACTGCTCGGCATCCCCGCCGAGGACCACCCGCTGTTCCAGGAGTGGGCCGCCACCCTCTTCGGCGGCGACCAGCTCGGCGACGCGCCCGACATGGCCGACCTGGAGCGCGCCCTGGAGGCCATCGCCCCGACCGTGCGCGAGATGAACGGCTACGTCCTCGAGCACATCCGCCGCCGCCGCACCACCCCCGGCGACGATCTCACCAGCAAGCTCATCGCCGCCGAAGTGGACGGCGTCCGCCTGCGGGACCAGGAGATGGTCGGGTTCGTGGCCCTGCTCCTGGTCGCCGGGCACGTCACCACCACCGCCCTCCTCGGCAACGCGCTGGTCGCCTTCGACCGCAACCCCGGGGCGCTCACCGCCCTGCGCGCCGACCCCGGGCGGCTGCCGGACGCCATCGAGGAAGTGCTGCGCTGGCTGCCGCCCTTCCCCGAGCTGGGCCGCCGCGTCGCCAAACCCGTGGTCCTCGGCGGCCACGAACTCCCGCCCGACGCCCTGGTGATGGCGCACCTGGGCGCCGCCAACCGCGACCCCGGCCGCTTCACCGCGCCGGACACCCTCGACATCACCCGCAGCCCGAACCCCCACCTGACCTTCGGGCACGGCATCCACTTCTGCTTCGGCGCGCCTCTGGCCCGCCTGGAGGCCCGCATCGCGCTGCGCATGCTGCTCCAACGTTTCCGCGACCTCGCCGTCCCCACCTACGACGACGTCACGTACCAGAACCCCGCCGTCCTCGTCGGCGTACGCCACCTGCCGGTCGACGTCGTCAGACCGTAAGCACGCGCGCCACCACGCCCGGCCCGGAGCCCGCCGGGCGGCGTGCCCCCACCCTGAGTCACCGTCAACAGGAGTCACCTCCTCATGCCGTACACCACCGCCACCACGATCATCGAGCGGTCACCGTCCCGCCTGCGCCAAGCGCTGCAGGACCGCCTCGACGCACTCGCCCGCACCCACCGCGTCCCCGGCGCCCATCTCGCCGTGGACACCGGGGCGGACGTGGTCAGCGTGCACACCGGCACGGCCGACGCCGCCACCGGCACTCCGTTCACCGCGGACACGGCCGTCCCCCTGGGATCCGTCACCAAGGTCTACACCGCCGCCGCCGTGCTCCTCCTCGCCGACGACGGGGACCTCGACCTCGACGACCCCGCCGCCTCGTTCGTGCCCGAGCTACGCGCGTTACCTGAGGTAACGGTTCGCCACCTGCTCAGCCACACCGCGGGCCTGCCCACAGGACCCGACTCGGACACCGCCGCGGGCACGACCGTCCCGCGCTACCTGACGGGCACCTGCACCGCCCAGGACGCGCTGTTCACACCCGGCGCCGGCTTCTCGTACTCCAACGCCGGCTACGTCGCCGCCGGACGGCTCATCGAGTCCGTCACCGGCATGACGTGGAAGGAGGCCGTCCGGGCCCTGCTCCTGGAGCCGCTCGGCACCGCACCCGCCCACCTCGACGACACCGCCCCCGCCCGCGCGGTCGCCGCCGGCCACGCCGTCAACACCGCCACCGGGCAACTGCGCCCGGCCCGGCAGAACCTCGCCCCCGTCGAGGCGCCCGCGGGCGCCCTGCTGGCCAGTGCCCTGGACCTGGCGACCCTCGGGAGAGCGCTGATAGGCCGGTCCGCGGTGCTGCCGACCGCCGTCGCGGCGCACCTGCGGACCGCCGTGCCGGGCGCCGCCCCCGGAGTCCTCGCGGACGCCTGGGGCCCGGGGCTCGCGCTGTTCCACCAGGACGGCCGCTGGTGGTGCGGCCACGACGGCAACGCCCAGGGCACCTCCTGCCACCTGCGGGCCGAGCCCGACAGCGGCGTGGTGGTCGCCTTCACCGGCAACGCCGGCGGCGCCACCGCCCTGTGGCGGGACCTCGCCGACGACCTCACCCGGCTCACCGGCGTGCGCGTGCCGACCGCTCCGGCACCCGCGCACCGCGGCGAGCCCGTCCCGTTCCCCGAGTGCGCCGGCACCTACCGCAACGGCGCGACCGAGTACCGCATCGCCCTCGACGACGCCGGCGCGCCGGCGCTGTCCGTGGACGGCGACCTGCCGCTGCCCCTGGTCTGCTACCCCGACCTGACGTGCGACCTCGTCGACCCGGCCACCGGCCGCCGCGAGCCCGGCGGGCACTTCCACCGGGACCCCGTCACCGGCGCCGTCGACCGCGTGCAGATCTCCGGCCGCACCGCCCGCCGCACCCGTACCGCCTGACCCCACACCGCTCCGGCGTGAGCACTCCCCGGGACTCACCCTGCCCGGGGGACCCCGTGCCCGCGCGTCCGCATCGTCCCCGCCCTTGAAGGACTCGCCCCATGACGGACCTGCATGACAAGCCCACCCCGGCGGCGCCCCGGCCGCGGGCCGAGCGCACCGCCCCCCGGGACGTGAGCACCGGCGCGGCACCGCACCCCCCGCTCGGGGAGCTGTTCGCCGCATGGGTGGCCCGGACGCCCGAGGCGCCCGCGGTGACCGACGGCCGGCGGACCTGGTCCTACCGGGAACTGGCCGCGCGGGCCGACCGCCTGGCCGCCGAGCTCGTCCGGCGCGGCGCCGGGCCGGACCGCACGGTGGCGCTCGTCCTGCCCCGGTCGATGGAGCTCGTCGCGGCCGAGATCGCCGTGACACGTGCGAACGCCGCCTTCCTGCCCGTCGACCCGGGCTACCCCGCCGAGCGGCGCGCGCTGATGCTGACCGACGCCGCGCCCGCCGTCGTCCTCGACGACCCGGACCATGTCCGCGCCGTCCTCGACGACGACTCCGCACCGGCCCCGGACCCCCGGCCCGCGCCGGTGGGCCCCGACCACGCGGCGTACGTCATCTACACCTCCGGCTCCACCGGCACCCCCAAGGGCGTGACCGTCACCCACCGGGGCATCGCGGGCTTCAGCCGCGCCGCCGCCGAGCAGTACGCCGTCGGGCCCGGCGACCGCGTCCTGCAGTTCTCCTCGCCCAGCTTCGACGCCGCCGTCCTGGAGCTGTGCAGCTCCCTCCTGTCCGGCGCCACCCTCGTGGTCCCGCCGGACGGGCCCTGGCTCGGCGACGAACTCGCCGCCGTCCTGGACGGCCACCGCATCACCCACGCCCTGATCCCGCCCGCCGCGCTCGCCACCCTGCCCGACCCCGCGCGCGACGACTACGCGCGCCACTTCAGCACCCTGATCGTGGGCGCCGAGGCCTGCCCGCCCGCGCTCGTCGACCGCTGGGCCCCCGGCCGCCGGATGATCAACTCCTACGGCCCGACCGAGGCCACGGTCGTCGCCTCCTGGACCGGCCCGCTGACCGCGGGCAGCGGCACCCCGACCATCGGCACCCCGTTGCCCGGCACCGAGGTCCACGTCCTCGACGCGGACCTGCGGCCGGTCGCCCCCGGCGCCGAGGGCGAGCTGTACGTCGGCGGGGACGGCGTGGCCCGCGGCTACCACGGCCGCCCCGGCCTGACCGCCACGCGCTTCGTCGCCAGCCCCTTCGGCCCGCCCGGTGCCCGGCTCTACCGCACCGGCGACCGCGCCCGGTGGACCGAGCAGGGCGAACTCGAGTTCCTCGGCCGGGCCGACCGCCAGGTCAAGGTCCGCGGCTTCCGCATCGAACCGGGCGAGATCGAGGCGGTGCTGCTGCGCCACCCCGCCGTCCGCGAGGCCGTGGTGGTGGCGCGCGAGGACGAGCCGGGGCGGAGGCGGCTCGTCGGCTACGTCACCCCCACCGACCCGGACCGGGCCCCGGACCCCGGGGCGCTGCGCGCCCGGGCGGCCGCCGCCCTGCCCGCGCACATGGTCCCCTCCGCCGTCGTCCTCCTGGACGAACTCCCGCTCACCTCCCACCACAAGGTCGACCTGCGCGCCCTGCCGGCGCCCGCCGCCGCGCCCGCCGCGGGCCGCACCGCGCCGCGCACCCCCGAGGAGCGGGCCCTGGCCGCCGTCTGGGCGGACGTCCTCGGCGTCGACGGCCTCGGCGCCCACGACGACTTCTTCGACCTCGGCGGCGACTCGATCCTCGCGGCCCGGGCCCTCGCTCGGGTCCGCGACGAACTGGGCGCCCGCCTCACCGTGCGGGACGTGTTCACCGCGCGGACCGTCGCCGCCCTGGCCCCGCTGCTCGCCGACCCGTCGGCCGCAGCCCCGGTCCGGCCCATCCCGCCCGCCCCGCGCGACCGCCCGCTGCCGCTGTCCAGCGCCCAGCGGCGGCTGTGGTTCCTCGACGACCTCACCGCGGGCGACACGGAGTACAACACCGGCGTGGCGCTGCGGCTGCGCGGCGACCTCGACACCACCGCGCTGCGCCGCGCCCTCGACGCGCTCGCCGCCCGCCACGACTCCCTGCGCACCACCTTCGCCACGGTCGACGGACAGGGCGTCCAGCACGTCGGCGGCGACGCCCGGCTGCCCCTGCGCACGGCCGACGTGACGCACGCGCCCGCCGCCGAGCGCGCCGACGCCGCCGAGCGGCTGCTGACCGAGGAGCTCGGCCGCCCCTTCGACCTGGCGACCGGGCCGCTCACCCGGGCCCTGCTCGTCCGCCGCGCCGCCGACGACCACCTGCTCCTGCTGGCCCAGCACCACATCGTCACCGACGGCTGGTCGGTGAACGTCCTCACCCGCGAACTGGCCGAGCTCTACCGCGCCGAGGCCACCGGCACCCCGCACGGCCTGCCCGCCCCCGCCGTGCAGTACCCGGACTTCGCCGTGTGGGAGCACCAGCGGCGGTCCTCCGGCGACTCCTCCGGCGAGGAGGCGGACGACCTCGCCTACTGGAAGCGGCACCTGTCCGGCATGCAGCAGCTCGAACTGCCCACCGACCGGCCCCGGCCCCCGGTGCGCACCACCGCGGGCGCGGCGCACCGCCACCGGCTCCCGGCCGGTCTCGTCGAGCGGCTGCGGCACCTCGCCACCGGCCGCGGCACGACGGTGTTCACCCTGTTCGCGAGCGCCGCCGCCGTGCTGTTCTCGCGCTACTCCGGCCAGCGGGACGTGGCCTTCGGCACGGTCACCAACGGCCGCGGCCGCCGTGACCTGGAGGACGTGACCGGCTTCTTCGCCAACACCGTGGTGCTGCGCGCGGACGTCGACGACACCGCCACCGTCGACCGGTTCGTGGAGAGCATGCGCGGCACCGTCCTGGACGCCTTCGCCCACGACCAGGTCCCCTTCGACCGCGTCGTGGAGGAGCTGGCCCCGCCCCGGGACCCCAGCCGCACGCCCCTGGTGCAGGCCCTCGTCGTCCAGCAGACCCGCGCCGAGCACCCGGCCCCGGCCGGTGGCGTACGGATCGAGGACCACCCGCTGCCCCGCCCCGCGGCCCGCTTCGACCTGGTCCTGGAGTTCGCGCCGGACGCCGACGGCGGCTACGAGCTGACGGTCGAGTACAACACCGACCTGTTCCAGGCCGCGACGGTCGGACGCGTCAGCCGCCATCTGCACCGGCTCCTCGACGGCATGGCGGACGGCCCGCACCTGCCCCTGGCCGCACTGCCGCTGCTCTCCGAGGAGGAGCGGCGCACGCTGCTCGACTCCTGGAACAGGAGCGCGGCCACCGGCGGCGAGACGGGGGACAGCACCCTCCCGGCCCTGTTCGAGGCGCAGGCGGCCCGCACGCCCGACCGGACCGCCGTGGTGTGCGGCTCCACCCGGCTGGACTACGCCGAGGTGAACCGGCGCGCCAACCGCCTCGCCCGGCGGCTGCTCGCCCGCGGCGCCGGCCCCGAGACGTTCGTGGCGCTGTGCCTGCCCCGCACCGCCGACCTCGTCACGGCCCTGTGGGCGGTGCTGAAGTCCGGCGCGGGCTACCTCCCGGTGGACCCGGAGTACCCCGCCGAGCGCATCCGCTTCATGCTCGACGACGCCGCCCCCGCCCTGGTCCTCGCGGGCCGCGACACCGCGGGCGCGCTGCCCGCGGGGTGCGAACCGCTGATCCTGGAGGACTGCCTGGAGGGCTGCCCGGACGAGGACGGTGCGTCGGCCGACGGTGGGGGAGCGGCCGACGTGACGGGGGCGCCGGAGGCCCCGGTGAGGGCTGAGCTCCCGGGGGAGCCGGGGGACGTGACCGACGCCGACCGGCCGCGCGCCCTGGACGCCGACCACCCCGCGTACGTCATCTACACCTCCGGGTCCACCGGCCGCCCCAAGGGCGTCGTGGTCACCCACCGCAGCGTCGCGGCGCTGGCCGCCTGGGCGGGGGCCTGGTTCGGGCCCCACCGCCTCGCGCACGTGGTGGCCTCCACCTCGCTCAACTTCGACGTGTCGGTCTTCGAGACGCTCTGCCCCCTGCTGTCCGGCGGCACCGTCGAGGTCGTCGCCGACCTGACCGCCCTCGCCGACGCGCCCGAGCGGCGCCGGGCCGGACTGGTCACCGGCGTCCCCTCGGTGGTCTCCCGGATGCTCACCGCGGACGGCGCGGCCGTCGACGCGGACACCTTCGTCCTGGCGGGCGAGGCGCTGCCCGCGCAGACCGTCCGCGACCTGCGCCAGGCGCTGCCCTCCTGCGAGGTGGCCAACATCTACGGCCCGACGGAGGCCACCGTCTACGCCACCGCCTGGTTCGCGGGCGACTCCGCCGCCGTGCCCGAGCAGGCGCCGCCGATCGGCAAACCCGTGGCCCGCACCCGCTCCTACGTCCTCGACCGGATGCTGCGCCCGCAACCGCCGGGCGTCACGGGGGAGTTGTACCTCAGCGGCGACGGCCTCGCGCGCGGCTACCTGGGCCGCCCCGGTCTGACCGCCACCCGGTTCGTGGCCGACCCGTTCGGCGCGCCGGGCGAGCGCATGTACCGCACCGGTGACCTGGTGCGCTGGAACGCCGACGGCGAGCTGGAGTACCTCGGCCGCACCGACCAGCAGGTCAAGGTGCGCGGCTTCCGCATCGAGCTGGGCGAGGTGGAGGAGGCGCTGCGCGCCTGCGACGGCGTCGCCGAGGCCGCCGCGGCCACCCAGGACAGCGGTGGCCACCGCCGCCTGGTCGGCTACGTGGTGCCCGCCCCCGGCGCGCGGGTGGAGCCGGACGCGGTCCGCCGGACGCTGGGCCGCACCCTGCCCGACTACCTCGTCCCCTCGGCCGTCCTGGTGCTGAGCGCCCTGCCGCTGAACCCGAACGGCAAGCTGGACCGCGGCAGGCTCCCCGACCCGGGGCCCGCCGGGGGCACCGCGCGCCACGTGGCCCCGCGCACCCCCACCGAGCGGGCCCTCGCCGCCGTCTGGGCCGAGGTCCTGCACGTGGAGCGCGTCGGCGCGGACGACAACTTCTTCGCGCTCGGCGGCGACTCCATCCTCAGCATCCAGGTCGTGGCCCAGGCGCGGCAGGCGGGCCTCACGGTCACCTCCCGCGACATCTACCGCCACCAGACGGTCGCCGCCCTGGCCCGCTGCGCGGACGCGGCGGCCGCCGCGGGCGGGCCCCGGCCCGCCGCCCCGGCCCGCGCGGCCGCCACCGGCCCGGCGCCGCTCACCCCCATCCAGAGCTGGCTGTTCGACACCGCCGCCGCGGGCGCCGGGCACTTCGCGCAGGCCCTGTCGGTGGAGCTGCCCGACGACTGCGACGCCGGGGCGCTGGAGGACGCCCTGAACGACCTGGTCGCCCACCACGACGCACTGCGGTCACGCTTCGTCAGCGAGGCCGCGACCGGTGCGGATGACGAGGTCCGTGCCGATGCCGATGTCCGTGCCGATGCCGGTGCTGGCACCGCCCACGCCGGTACCGCCGAAGGTGCCCCCCTCCCCGCACCCGGCGTCCGCTGGCACATCGACGAGGACGCGCCCCGGCTGCGCCTCGCGCGCCACACCGGGCCGGACACCGACACCCCGCACTTCGGCCCCTTCGACCTCGGCCGGGGCCCGCTGCTGCGGGCCGTCCTGCACGACCGGGGAACCGGCGCCCGCCCCGTCCTGCACCTGGCCGTCCACCACCTCGTGGTCGACGGGGTCTCCTGGCGCGTCCTCCTCGAGGACCTCGACCGGGCCTACCGCGCCCGCCGCGAGGGCCGCGACGGCGCAGCCGCCCTGCCCCCGAAGTCCTCCCCCCTGCGGGAGTGGGCCCGGCGGCTGGCCGCGTACGCCCAGGACGGCGGCTTCGACGCCGAGGCGGCGTACTGGGCGGAGGCCGTCGCGGACGCCGGGACCGCGCTCCCGGCGGACCTGCCCGGCGCCAACACGTACGCCTCGCAGCGCGCGGTGACCGTACGCCTCACCCCCGAGGACAGCTCCGTCCTGCTGCGCACCCTGCCCGACACCTACCGCACCCAGGTCAACGACGTGCTCCTGAGCGCCCTGGGCCGCGCCCTGTGCGCGTGGACCGGGCACGACCGGGTCCTGGTGGACGTGGAGGGGCACGGGCGCGAGGAGCTGTTCGCCGACGTCGACACCAGCCGCACCGTCGGCTGGTTCACCACCCGCCACCCCGTGGCCCTCGCCGTCGCGCCCGACGCGCCCTGGGACGGCGTCCTGAAGCAGGTCAAGGAGCACCTGCGCGCGGTGCCGCGGCACGGCCTCGGGCACGACGCCCTGCGCCACCTGGCCCGCCCCGGGACGCTGCCCGAGGCGCCCGCCGCGCAGATCAGCTTCAACTACCTGGGCCGCTTCGGGCTCACGGGCGACCAGGACGGCCTGTACCGGGCGGCGTTCCGCCCGCTGGAGCTGGACGCCGACCCGGAGGCGGCGCGCCCGCACGCCCTGGAGGTCGTGGGCCGACTGGACGGCGACGCCCTGGAGTTCACCTGGTTCTACTCCGACGCGGTGCACCGCGAGGCCACCGTCGCCGACGTGGCCCGGCGGTTCGCCGACGCGCTGGCCGGGATCGCGCGGCACGCCGCCCGCCCCGGTACCGGTGGACGCACCCCCTCCGACTTCCCGCTCGCCCCGCTCGACCAGGCGGCCGTGGACCGGCTCGCCGGGGACGCCCCCGCCACCCTGGAGGACGTCCACCCGCTGACGCCCACCCAGGCGGGCATGCTCTTCCACGGCCTGTCCCAGGACGACCAGAGCGTCTACTTCCAGCAGCTCTCCTTCGACCTGGAGGGCGTCCCCGACCCGGCCGTGCTCGCCGCGGCCTGGCAGCGGGTCACGGACCGCACCCCCGTGCTGCGCGCCCGCGTCGCCTGGCAGGACGTACCCGAACCCCTCCTGGTGGTGCGGCGCGGCGTGCCGGTGCCGGTCACCCACCTGGACTGGCGCGGCCTGCCCGCCGACGAGCGGGCGCGCCGCCTGCGGGACCTCCTCGACACCGACCGCGCGCGCGGCGTCGACCTGGCGCGGGACCCGGTCCAGCGGCTGGTCCTCGCCCGGACCGCGGACGACGCGGTGCACGTGGTGTGGTCCTTCCACCACCTCGCGCTGGACGGCTGGAGCCTGTTCCAGGTCCTCTCCGACGTCTTCGCCTGCCACGCCCAGCTCTCCGGCGGCGCGGCCGGTGACGGCGCCCTGCCCGAGCGCCGCCCGTTCCGCGACTACGTGGCCTGGCTGCGCGACCGCGACTGGGCCCGGGCCGAGGAGCACTGGCGCCGGCGCCTCGCCGGCCTGGCCGAGCCGACCACGCCGCCCTACGACCGCGAGCCCCGCGAGACCCACCGCGCCGAGTCCTCCGAAGGCGTCAGCGTCCGGCTGCCGGAGGCCACCACCCGGGCCCTGGAAGACCTCGCCCGGACGGCGGGCCTGACCCTCAACACCCTGGTCCAGGGCGCCTGGGCGCTGCTGCTCGGCCGCCAGACGGGCCGCGAGGACGTCGTCTTCGGCACCACCGTCTCCGGACGGCCCCCCGAACTGCCCGGCGCCGAGGACATCACCGGCCTGTTCATCGCCACCCTGCCCACCCGGGTCACCGTGCCCCGCGAGGGAACGCTCCTCGACTGGCTGCGCTCCCTCCAGCACGAGCAGAGCGAGGACCGCCGCTTCGACTACGTGCCGCTCACGCGGATGAAGGCCGGCACCGACCTCCCCGAGCGCGTCGCCCTGTTCGACACCATCGTCGTCTTCGAGAACTACCCCGTCGACGACGGCCTCGCCGCCGCCCACGGGCTGCGGCTCAGCGGCCTGGACGGCATCGAGACCACCAACTACCCGCTCAGCCTCGTGGCCTACCCCGGCACGGAACTCACCCTGCGCCTGGGATACGACCCCGCCCTGTTCGACACCGCCACCGCCGAGCGGACGGCGGAGTACCTGACCGTCCTCCTGGAGGGCATGGCCACCGGCCCCGAGCGCGCCCCCGCACGGCTGCCGCTGCTGACGCCCGCCCGCCGCCGCCAGGTCCTCGACGAGTGGAACGACACCGCCGCCGAGGCGCCCGAGGCCACCGTGGCGGAGCTGTTCGCCGCCCAGGTGCGGCGGACGCCCGACGCCGTGGCCCTGGACGCCGGGGAGGAGCGGCTCAGCTACCGCGAGCTGGACGCGCGGGCCGCGGTCCTGGCCGCCCGCCTCGCCGCGCTCGGTGTGACGGTCGAGGTGCCCGTGGGCGTCCTGATGGACCGCTCGGTCGCCCTGGTCGTCACGCAGCTCGCCCTCGTCCGCACCGGCGGCGTCTTCGTCCCCCTGGACGGCCGGGCGCCGCACGAACGGCTGCGGCGCATGCTGGCCGAGGCGGGCGCGCGCCTGCTGCTCACCGACACCGCCTGGGAGGACACCGCCCGCGAGGTGCTCCCCGACGGCACGGTCCTGCTGCCGGACAGCGATCCTGGAGCCGCACTCCCGGAGGGGGCCGCGGCTCCCGCCCTCCCCGTGCGACCGGACAACGTCCAGTACCTGATGTTCACCTCCGGCTCCACCGGCACCCCCAAGGGCGTCGCCGCGCGGCAGCGCGACGTCGCCGCGCTCGCCCTCGACCGGGCCTTCGCCGGTCACGACCGGGTCCTGGTGCACTCCCCGCACGCCTTCGACGCCTCCACCTACGAGGTGTGGGTGCCGCTGCTGCGCGGCGGCACGGCCGTCCTCGCCCCGGCGGGCGAGGTGGACGCCGCCGTCGTCCGCCGGGCCGTCACCGAGCGGGGCGTACGCCATCTGTGGCTCACCGCGGGCCTGTTCCGGCTGCTCGCCCAGGAGGACCCCGCCTGCCTGCGCGGCGCGCGGGAGGTGTGGACCGGGGGCGAGGCCGTGCGGGGCGCGGTGGTGCGCCGCGTCCTTGAGGCCTGCCCCGGGCTCACCGTCGTCGACGGCTACGGCCCCACCGAGACCACCACCTTCGCCACCCGCCGCGCCTACCGCGCCGGGGACCCGCTGCCCCCGGTGCTGCCCATCGGGCGGCCCCTGGACAACACCCGCGTGTACGTCCTGGACGAGGCGCTCCAGCCCCAGCCGCCGGGTGTGCCCGGTGAGTTGTACGTCGCCGGGGCCGGACTCGCCCGCGGCTACGCGGGCGACGCCGGGGCGAGCGCCGCACGCTACGTGGCCGACCCGTTCGGCCCGCCCGGCGCCCGTATGTACCGCACCGGTGACGTCGTGCGCTGGAGCGGCGACGGCGAACTGCTCTTCGTGGGCCGCGCCGACGACCAGATCAAGATCCGCGGGTTCCGCGTCGAGCCCGCCGAGATCGAGGCCCGGCTCACCGCGCACGCCGCCGTCGCCGAGGCCGTCGTCTCGGTGTACGAGCACGCGGGCCGCAAGCGCCTGGCCGCCCACCTCGTGCCGGTGCGGGCCGAGGGCCTGCCCCCGGCAACCGACCTGCGCGCGCACCTGTCGGCCGACCTGCCCGACTACATGCTGCCCGCCGCGTTCGTGAGCGTGCCCGCGCTGCCGCTGACCGCCAACGGCAAGGTCGACCGGCGCAGGCTGCCGGAGCCCGACTGGTCGGCGGCCGACACCGCGTACCGCGCGCCCCGCACCGAGGCCGAGCGGGTCCTCGCCGGGATCTGGGCGGAGTTGCTCGGCGTGGAGCGCGTCGGCGCCGACGACAACTTCTTCATGCTGGGCGGCGACTCGATCCTCAGCATCCAGGTGGTCTCCCGGGCCCGCGCCGCGGGTCTCGGCCTGACCCCGCGGGACCTGTTCCGCCACCCCACGGTCGCCGCCCTGGCGGCCGCCACCGGCACCGCGCGGACCGTCGCAGGGACCGGCCCGGTCTCCGGCGAGGTGGCGCTCGCGCCCATCCAGCACTGGTTCCTCGACGCCGCGCCGCGCCGCCCCGAGTTCTTCGACCAGGCCCTCGTCGTTGAGGCGGACGACGACGTCGACCCGGACGCCCTGGCCCGGGCCCTGGCCGCGCTCTGGGAGCACCACGACGCCCTGCGCTCCCGCTTCGTACGACGCGACAACGGCGCTGACGGCACTGACGGCACAGGCGGCACAGGCGGCACCGACAGCCGGACCGACAGCACCGGCGGCGCGTGGCGGCAGGAGTGCCCCGCCCCCGGCACGGATTCCCCCGAGCTGCTGCGGGTGCACGACCTGCGCGGCCTCGGCGCCGAGGAGGCGAAGGAGGCCGAGGCCCGGCTCACCGCCGCGGCCCACGCCGCCTTCCGCCTGGACACCGGCCCGCTGCTCTGCGCCCGCCTGTTCCTCGGCGACGGCCGCCCGCGGCTGCTCCTGGCCGTGCACCACCTGGTCGTCGACGGTGTCTCCTGGCGCGTGCTGCTCGAAGACCTCGACACCGCCTACGAGCAGGCCAGGGCGGGGGAGCCGGTCACCCTGCCGGAGCGCACCACCTCCGTGCAGGAGTGGACCCGGCGCCTGCGCGCGCACACCGAGGCCGACGGCTTCGCCGCACAGCGCGAGCACTGGCAGACCGTCGCCGGACACTGCGCCGCACCCCTGCCCGTGGACCACCCGGGCCAGCCCGGGCACGACCCCGCCGACGCCAACACCATGGCCGACGTGCGCGCGGTCACCGTACGCCTGGACCGCAGGCACACCGACGACTTGCTGCGCACGGTCCCCGGTGCCTACCGCACCCGCATCGACGACGCGCTGCTCACGGCCCTCGGCCGGGTGCTCACCGCGTGGACCGGGCACCGCACCGTGGCCGTCGGCCTGGAGGGGCACGGCCGCGAGGACCAGCTGTTCGACGACGTCGACCTGTCCCGCACCGTCGGCTGGTTCACCAGCCTCTACCCGGTCGCCCTCACCGTGCCGGACGGGGACTGGGGCACCGCCCTGAAGTCCGTGAAGGAGCAGGTGCGCGCGGTCCCGGACCGCGGCATCGGCTACGGCGCCCTGCGCCACCTCGCCCGGGACGAGCGCCTGCGCGCCGCCCCGGCGCCCGGCATCAGCTTCAACTACCTGGGCCGGTTCGACTGGACCGCCGGCGGCGGGGCGCTGGTGCGCTCCGTGCCCGGCGGCCTCGGCGGCGCCGAGGCGCCCGAGGAGCGGCGTCCGCACCTGCTCGACGTCGTCGCCCGCGTCGAGGGCGGCGAACTGGAGATCACCTGGCACTACGGCAGCCGCCTGCACCGCGAGGAGACGGTGGCGCGCCTCGCGGACGGCATGCTGCGCGCGCTGGAGGACATCGTCGGGCACTGCCGCCGCGACGGCGTCGGCGGCCGTACGCCCTCGGACTTCCCGCTGGCCCGCGTGGACCAGGCGACCCTCGACCGGATCGTCGGCGACGGCAGCGACGTCGCCGACCTGTACCCGCTCACGCCGATGCAGGCGGGCATGCTCTTCCACAGCCTGCTCGACCCGGACGCCCGCACGTACGTCAACCAGGTCCAGCTCGTGCTGCGCGGCGTCACCGACCCGGGCGCCCTGGCCGAGGCCTGGCAGCACACGGCGGACGCCAACCCGATGCTGCGCACCCGCCTGGTGTGGCAGGAGACCGGCGAACCCCTCCAGCTCGTGCGGCGGCGGGCCACCGTGCCCGTCACCCACCACGACTGGCGCGGCTGGAGCCCCGACCGCGTCGCCGCGGAGACCGAACGGCTCCTGGCCGAGGACCGCGACGCCGGGATCGACCTGGGCGAGGCCCCGCTGATGCGGCTCGCGCTGATCCGGCTGGCGCCGGAGCGCGTACGCGTGGTGTGGACGTTCCACCACGCCCTGCTCGACGGGTGGAGCGCCGCCCAGGTCTTCGACGAGGTGTGCGAGCGGTACGCGGCCCTGACCGCGGGCCGCCGCCCGGACGTCCCCGACCGCGCGCCCTTCCGCGACTACCTGGCCTGGCTGGCGCGACGGGACACCGCGCGGGCGGAGGAGTACTGGCGCGAGGCGCTGGCCGGTTTCGCCGTGCCCACCGAACTCCCGCGCGACCGGCGGGCCGAGGAGGCCCACCGCGCCTCCTCCTCCGGCTCCGTCCACGTCACGCTCGGCCCCGACGTCTCGGCCCGGCTGCGCGCGACGGCGCAGCACGCGGGCCTGACCGTCAGCACCGTGCTCCAGGGCGCCTGGGCGCTGCTCCTGTCGCGGTACGGCGGCGGGGACGACGTGGTGTTCGGCACCACCGTCTCGGGCCGCCCCGCCGAACTGCCCGGCGTGACCTCCATGGTCGGCGTGTTCATCAACACCCTGCCCACCCGGGCGCGGATCGACGGCCGCCGGCCCCTGCTCGACTGGCTGGGCGACCTCCAGGCCGCGCAGTCGGAGTCCCGGCGCCACGACTTCGTCTCCCTCGCCCAGATCCAGACCTGGAGCGACGTGCCCGGCGGCACCAACCTCTTCGACAGCATCGTGGTCTTCGAGAACTACCCGTTCGACGCGGACGCCGTGGCCCGCCACGGCCTCGCCGTCGAGCAGGAACGCGACCTGGAACCCACCAACTACCCGCTCAGCGTGGTGGTCGCCCCCGGCGACGACCTGGCCGTCCTGCTCGACTACGACCCGCAGGCCTTCGACGCCGCGACGGTGGAGGCCCTCGGCGCGAGCCTGCGCACCCTGCTCACGGAGATGGCCACCGCCCCCGGCCGCCGCCTGGACGAACTGCCGCTCCTCGACGACGGCCGGGCGCGGGCGCTCCTCGACCGCTTCGGCGGCCGGACCGTCCCGGCGCCGCCCAAGGTGCTGCCCGAGGTGTTCCGGGAGCAGGCCGCCCGCACCCCCGACGCCGTCGCCGTGCACTGCGGCGCCGAGCACCTGACGTATCGTCAGCTCGACGAGCGGTCCAACCGCCTGGCCCGGCTCCTGGCCGGCGCCGGCGCCGGGCCCGAGCGGTTCGTCGCCGTGGCCCTGCCGCGCACCGCCGACCTCGTCGTGGCGCTCCTGGCCATCCTCAAGAGCGGCGCCGCCTATCTGCCGGTCGACCCCGGCTACCCCGCCGAACGCCTCGCCTTCCTCTTCGACGACGTACGCCCCGAAGCGGTCGTCACCAGCGCGGCGAGCGCCGGCCGGCTGCCGGACGGGCCCTGGACCCGCGTCGCCCTCGACGGCCCGGAGTGCGCCGCGCGCCTGGCCGCCCTGTCCCCGGACGCGATCGGCGACGACGAGCGGCGCGGACGGCTGCTGCCCGGCCACCCCGCCTACGTCATCCACACCTCCGGCTCCACGGGCCGCCCCAAGGGCGTCGTCGTCGCCCACGCGTCGGTGGTGGCCCTCACCGACTGGGCCGCCGCCGCGTTCGCCGACCGGGGGCTCGACCACGTGGTGGCCTCCACCTCGCTCAACTTCGACGTCTCGGTGTTCGAGATCTTCTCCCCGCTGCTCGCGGGCGGCAGCGTCGAGGTCGTCCACGACCTGCTGGCCCTCGCCGAACGCGAAGGGCCCTGGCGCGCGGGCCTGTTGAGCGCGGTCCCCTCCGCCCTCGGGCGGCTCCTCGCGGAGGACACCGTCCACGTCACCGCCGACACCGTCGTCCTGGCCGGGGAGGCCCTGCCGCCGCGGACCGTGCGCGACGTCCGCGCGGCCGTGCCCGCCTGCCAGGTCCTCAACATCTACGGGCCCACCGAGGCCACCGTCTACGCCACCGCCCACACCTGCGACCCCGGGGCACCCGACCGCGTCCCGCCCATCGGCAAGCCCGTCGGCGGCGCCCGCGCCTACGTCCTCGACGAGCGGCTGCGGCCGGTGCCCGCCGGCGCGCCCGGCGAGCTGTACCTCGCCGGCACCGGCGTCGCCCGCGGCTACCTGGACCGCCCCGCCCTGACCGCGTCCCGCTTCCTGCCCGACCCCTACGGCCCGCCCGGCAGCCGCATGTACCGCACCGGCGACCGCGTGCGCTGGACCCCCGACGGCGACCTGCTCTACCTCGGCCGCGGCGACGACCAGGTGAAGGTCCGCGGCTTCCGCATCGAACTGGGCGAGGTCGAGGCCGCCCTGGCCGGGCACCCGGAGGTGGCCGCGGCCGCCGCCCGCGTGGTGGAGCGCGACGGCCACCGGCGCCTCGTCGCGTACGCGGTGCCCCGCGGCCCCGCGACCCCGGCCCCCGCCGAACTGCGCGCCTTCCTCGCGCGGACGCTCCCCGACCACCTCGTCCCGTCCGTGGTGATGCCGCTGGAGCGGCTGCCGCTCGGCACCACCGGCAAGCTCGACCGCCGCGCCCTGCCCGACCCGGTGTGGGCCGCCCCCGCCGCCGGAGGCGACAGCCCCCCGCGCACCGCCGCCGAGAAGACCCTCGCCGCGATCTGGTCGGAGGTCCTCGGCGTGCCCGAGGTCGGCACCCAGGACAACTACTTCGCCCTCGGCGGCGACTCCATCCTCGGCATCCAGATCGTCTCCGCCGCCCGCAGGGCGGGCCTCGCGCTCACCCCGCGCCACCTGTTCCGCCACCCGACGGTCGCCCAACTCGCCGCCGCCGCAGAGGACCTGCCCGCCCCCGCCACCCCGGCCGACCAGGGCCCCGTCGTCGGCGAGGCCCCGCTCACCCCGGTCCAGCACTGGCTGTTCGACACCCTGCCCGGCGACCCGGCACGCCTCACCCAGGCCGTCTCGTACCACGTGGCCGCCGACACCGACGCGACGGCGCTGCGCGCCGCCCTGACCGCCGTCCTCACCCACCACGACGCCCTGCGGCAGCGCTTCCCGGCCGACGGCGACGGCCGCAGGCACCAGCACGGCTCCCCGCCCGGGGCACCGCCCCACCTGGAGACGCACACCCTGACCGGCGGTGCCCCCGAAGCCGCCCTGCGCGCGCTCACCGACGCCCTGTGCGACGGCTTCGACCTGGACACCGGCCCCCTGGTGAAGGCCGCGCTGTGCCACCTGGGCGACGACCGGCGGCCCGTCCTGCTGCTCGCCGCGCACCACCTGGTGGTGGACGCGGTGTCCTGGCACCTGCTCCTGGAGGACCTGGACCGCGCCTACCGGGCTGTCCGCGCCGGACAGGAACCGGACCTCGGCCCCAAGACCAGCTCCTTCCAGAGCTGGGCGCGACGCCTGGCCGCCCACACCGAGGCCGGCGGCTTCGACGCCGAACTCGCCCACTGGAGCGCCCTGTCCGACGCCGCGCCGCTGCCCGTCGACCTCGGCGGGAGCAACGCCGGAACCTGCGAGGAGACCGTCACCGCCGGCCTGGACGGCGACGAGACCCGGCGCCTGCTCCAGGACGTGCCCGACGTCTACCGCACCCGCGTCAACGACGTCCTGCTGTGCGCCCTCGGCCGGGTCCTGGCCCGCTGGACGGGCCGCGACCGGGTCACGGTGGCGCTGGAGGGCCACGGCCGGGAGCACCTCTTCGACGACGTCGACCTGTCCCGCACCGTCGGCTGGTTCACCAGCATGTTCCCCGTGGCCCTCGACGTGCCCCCGGACGCGGACACCGGCACCGCCCTGAAGTCCGTCAAGGAGACCCTGCGCGCCGTCCCGCACGGCGGCATCGGCTACGGCGCCCTGCGCCACCTCCACCCCACGGCCGGACAGCACCTGCCCGCCCTGCCGCAGATCGCCTTCAACTACCTGGGCCAGCAGGACGCGGGCACCGCCGCCGGCGGCCTGCTCCACGCCCCCTGCGACGGCCTCACCGGCGGCGCCGACCGGGCGGCCGACCGGCCGCACCTCATCGACGTCCTCGGCCACGTCACCGACAAGCGCCTGGAGTTCACCTGGTCCTACTCCCGCGAGGTGCACCACCGCGACACCGTCGCCCGCCTCGCGGCCGAGCTCACCGACGAACTGCGCGCGATCGTGGCGCACTGCGCGACGCCCGGCGCCGGCGGCCGCACGCCCTCCGACTTCCCGCTGGCCCGCCTCGACCAGCGGGCCGTCGACCGCCTGGCCGGCACCGGCGGCGACGTGACCGACATCTACCCCCTCACCCCCACCCAGGCCGGCATGGTCGTCCACGGCATGGACGAACCGGGCGAGGGCCTGTACACCGAGCAGATCACCTTCGTGGCCGACGGCGTCCGCGACCCGCGCCTCCTCGCCGCCGCCTGGCAGCACGTCGTCGACCGCACCCCCGTGCTGCGCACCGCCGTCGCCCTGAGCGGGGTCCCCGAACCCCTCCAGATCGTGCGCCGCGACGTCACCCTGCCCGTCACCACACACGACTGGAGCGCCCTGCCGCCCGAGGACCGCGCCGCCGGTCTCGAGCGGCTGCTTGCCGCCGACAAGGCCCGCGGCATCGCCCTCGACCAGGCCCCCTTGCTGCGCGTCACCCTGATCCGGCTCGGCCCGGACGAGGTCCGCGTCGTGTGGACCTTCCACCACGTCCTCCTCGACGGGTGGAGCGTCTTCCACGTCCTGTCCGACGTCATGGCCGCCCACGCGGCCCTGGCCCGCGGCGAGGAACCGCACCTGCCCGAGCGCAGGCCCTTCGGCGACTACGCCGCCTGGCTCGCCGCCCGCGACGGCGGCCGCGCCGAGGAGCACTGGCGCGGCATCCTCGCCGGCCTCACCGCGCCCACCGCCCTGCCCTACGACCGGCGGCCCGCCCACGGCGCCACCGCCCGCTCCGGCACCTGGCTGTCCCAGCGGCTCCCGGAGGACGACACGCGGCGCCTCGCCGACTTCGCCCGCCGCCACCAGCTCACCCTCAACTCCGTCGTGCAGGGCGCCTGGGCGCTGCTGCTGTCCCGGTGGAGCGGCGAGCAGGACGTGTGCTTCGGCACCACCGTCTCCGGCCGGCCCTCGGACCTGCCCGGCGCCGACACCATCACCGGCCTGTTCATCACCACCCTGCCCGCCCGGGTGACCGTGGACGGCGCCGCCCCGTGCGGCGCGTGGCTGCGGCGCACCCAGGCCGCGGCGGCCGAGGACCGGCTCTTCGCCCACGTACCGCTCACCGACCTGCACGCCCTCAGCGGCGTCCCCGCGGGCACCCCGCTCTTCGACAGCCTGCTGGTCTTCGAGAACTACCCCGTCGGCGACGCCACAGCCGGCGCCCACGGCGTCCACGTGCGCGACCTCGACGCCCGCGAGGCCACCAACTACCCGCTCACCGTGGTCGTCTCGCCCGGCGAGCGCCTCGCCGTCGAACTCGGCCACGACCCCCGCTACTTCACCAAGGCCACCGCGCACGCGCTCGCGGCCCAGCTCCTGCACACCCTGCGCGCGCTCGCCGCCGCCGAGGACGACACCCGCCTGGACACCGTCGAGATCCTGCCGCCCGAGGACCGCGAGCGGCTGCTGCACGGCCCCGTGCGCCCCGCGCTGGCCCCGGCCGCCCCGGCGACGCTGCCCGCCCTGGTCGAGGCCGCCGTGGACCGCACCCCCGCGGCGACGGCGCTCACCGCGCCGGACCTGTCCCTCACCTACGCCGACCTCGAACGCCGGGCGAACCGCCTCGCCCACCAGCTCATCGCCCGCGGGACCGGCCCCGGCGACCTCGTCGCCCTCGTCCTGCCCCGCTCGGCGGAGATGGTCCTCGCCCAGCTCGCCGTCACCAAGGCGGGAGCCGCGTTCCTGCCCGTGGACCCGGGCTACCCCGCCGAGCGGGTCGCCCTGATGCTGGAGGACGCCCGGCCCGCCGAGACCCTCGACGCGGACCAGGTCGCCGCCCTGCTCGCGGCCGCCCCGGACACGCCCGAGCACCGGCCCGCCGACGCCGACCGCGTCCGCCCGCTGCACCTGGACGACCCGGCGTACGTCATCTACACCTCCGGCTCCACCGGCACCCCCAAGGGCGTCGTCGTCACCCACCGCGGCCTGGCCGCCTTCGCCGCCGCCGAGGCCGCGCACTACCAGGTCGCCCCGGGCGACCGCGTCCTCGCCTTCGCCACGCCCAGCTTCGACGCCTCCGTCCTGGAGCTGTGCATGTCCCTGCCGCACGGCGCCCGCCTCGTCGTGCCCCCGCCCGGACCGCTGCTCGGCGCGGAACTGGCCGAGGTGCTGCGCCGCGAGCGCGTCACCCACACGCTGCTGCCGCCCGCCGCGCTCGCCACCCTGCCGCCGGACACCCCCGGCACCCTGCCCGACCTGAAGACCCTGACCGTCGGCGCCGACGCCTGCGGCCCCGAACTGGTCGCCCGCTGGGCCCCGCACCACCGCATGGTCAACTCCTACGGGCCCACCGAGGCCACCGTCGTCGCCACCTGGTCCGCGCCGCTGACCCCGGACGGCGGCGCCCCGCCCATCGGCCGCCCGCTGCCCGCCACCGGCGCCTACGTCCTCGACGACCGGCTGCGCCCGGTCCCCGTCGGCGTGGCCGGCGAACTGTGGCTCGGCGGACCGGCCCTGGCCCGCGGCTACCTCAACCGGCCCGCGCTGACCGCCCAGCGGTTCACCGCCGACCCGTTCGGCCCGCCCGGCTCCCGCATGTACCGCACCGGCGACCTCGTCCGGCGCGACAGCCACGGCGAGCTGCACTACCTGGGCCGCACCGACCACCAGCTCAAGCTCCGCGGCCACCGCATCGAGGCGGGCGAGGTCGAGGCCGCCCTCACCCGCCACCCGGGCGTCCTCGACGCCGTGGTGAGCGTGCGCGAGGACGAGCCGGGCCTGCCGCGCCTGGTCGCCCACCTGCTCGCCGCGCCCGGCACGCAGCCGCCCACCGCGGCCGAGCTGCGCGCCGAGGCCGCACGCACCCTGCCCGGCCCGATGGTCCCCTCGGCGTACGTCGTCCTCGACCGCTTCCCGCTCACCGAGAACGGCAAGACCGACCGGGCGGCCCTGCCCGCGCCCCCGCCCGACCAGGAACGGACGTCCGGCCACGTCGCGCCGCGCACCCCCACCGAGGAGGCCCTGGCCCTCCTGTGGGAGGAGGCCCTGCAGGTGACCGTGGGCGTGGAGGACGACTACCTCGCGCTCGGCGGCGACTCCCTGCGCGCCCTGCTCATCGCCTCCCGGGCCAACGACGCCTTCGGCGTGACCCTCACGCCCCACGACGTCCTGGTCCACCGCACGGTCGCCGCCCTGGCGGACGCGGTGGAGGAGCAGATCCTGAGCGAACTCGAAGACGCCGCACGCGGCGACAGCGACCACGACGAACGGTGAGGACCTCCAGACCATGACGTCTTCGAAGCGAGACCGCGCCGCGGCCCTGCCCAAGGACCTCCAGGAGGCACTGCGCCGCCGCCTCGCCGGGCGCGCCGCCGCGACCGGCACCCCCGCACCCGACGGAGCGGCCCCCGCGACCGCCCGGCCCGGCATCCCGCGCGCCGACCGGACCGGCCCGCTGCCGCTGTCCTTCGCCCAGCAGCGGCTGTGGTTCCTCGACCGGCTGCGCCCCGGCGACGCCCGCTACAACAGCGCCGTGGCACTGCGGCTCACCGGCCCGCTGGACCACGCCGCCCTCTCCCGCGCCCTGGACACCGTCGTCGCCCGCCACGAGGCCCTGCGCACCACCTTCCAGGAGACCGACGGCCGCCCCGCGCAGACCGTCCACCCGGCCGCCCCGGTCCCCCTGCCCGTACAGGAGCCGGCCGCACCCCCCGGCACCGACCCCGCCGCCGCCCTGGAAGCGGCCCTCCTGGCCGCGTACGACCGGCCCTTCGACCTGGACACCGGGCCGCTCCTGCGCGCCCTGCTCCTGCGCGACCCCCAGGGCGGTGAGCCCTCGCACGTGCTGCTCCTGACCGCCCACCACATCGTCACCGACGGCTGGTCGATGGGCGTGGTCCTCCAGGAGCTGTGCACCGCGTACGACGCGCTGGTCCGCGGCGCCGCACCGGACCTGCCGCCGGTGGCCACCCAGTACCCGGACTTCGCCGTCTGGCAGCGCGAGCGGCTCTCCGGCGAGCGCCTGGAGCGCGACCTCGCCCACTGGGCGGGGCGGCTGTCCGGCGCCGTGCCGCCGGAGCTGCCCCTGGACCGGCCGCGCGGCGGCGAGGAGTCCGGCGCGGGCGCCGTCCACACCTTCACCGTCCCCGCCGCGACCACGGCCCGGCTGCGCGCCCTCGCGACCGAGCGGCACACCACGCTGTTCACGTCCCTGGTCGCCGGCTGCCAGGCGCTCCTGGCCCGCTGGTCCGGCCAGGACGACATCACCGTCGGCTCCCTCACCCCCGGGCGCCCCCGCACCGAACTGCACCGCGCCGTCGGCTTCTACGCCAGCACCGTCGTGCTGCGCACCCCCGTCGCCCCCGACGGAACCTTCCGCGACCTGCTCGACGCCGCCGCCGAGACCGTCAACGACGCCTTCGCGCACGGCGACACGCCCTTCGAACGGCTCGTGGAGGCCGTCGGCGCGACCCGCGAGCCCGGCCGCAACCCCCTGTTCGACGTGATGGTCCTGCTGCACCCCGAGCCGCCCACGGCCCCCGGCCTGCACGGCCTCACGGCAGCGCCCGTGACCGTGCCCCGCCGGGCCGCCACCTTCGACCTCAGCGTCGAGTTCGTGCCCGACGGCGACCGGCTCACCGGCCTCCTGGAGTACCGCACCGACCTGTTCGACGCAGCCACCGCCGCGCGCATGGCCGATCAGCTCCTGCGGCTCCTCGACGCCGCCGCCACCGCGCCGGACCGTCCCCTGGGCGCGCTGCCCCTGCTCTCCCCGGACGAGGCGCGCCGGCTCACCCGGGACTGGAACGCCACCGCCCTGGAGGTCCCGGACACCCCCGTCCCCGTCCTCCTCGCCCGGCAGGCGGCCCGCACCCCGCACGCCACCGCCCTGGTCGCCGGTGGCGAACGGCTCGACTACGCCACGCTCGACGCCCGCGCCGACCGCCTCGCCCAGCACCTCGCAGCCCGGGGAGCGGGCCCCGAACAGCTCGTCGCGCTGCGCCTGCCGCGCACCGCCGACCTGGTCGTCGCGATGCTCGCGGTGTGGAAGTCCGGCGCGGGCTACCTGCCCCTCGACCCGGCGCTGCCCGAGGAACGCGTCCGGTTCCTCCTCGACGACGCGCGCCCGGCCCTCGTCCTCGACGAGGCCGCGCTCCGCGACCTGCCCGCCACCGACGCCCCGGACACCGCGCCCGCGCGCCCGCTCGCGCCACCGCACCCGGACACCACCGCCTACATCCTCTACACCTCCGGCTCCACCGGCCGCCCCAAGGGCGTCGCCGTCTCCCACCGGTCCCTGGCGAACCTCCTCGCGGGCCACCGCGCGGGCTTCGTCGCGGACGCCGGCGGCGGCCCGCTGCGCGTGGCGCTGACCGCGTCGTTCTCCTTCGACACCTCGCTGGAGGGCGTGCTGCTGATGGCCGACGGCCACCCGCTGCACCTCGTCGACGAGGCCACCCGCCTGGACGCCGCCGCGCTGGTCGCGTACGTCGTCGCCCACCGGGTCGACTTCCTCGACCTGACGCCCTCGTACCTGCGCCAGCTCCTGCCCGCCGGACTGCTCACCGACCCGCGCCACTGCCCGCGCGTCCTCATGCTCGGCGGCGAGGCGATCGGCCCCGCCCTCTGGCGCGAACTCGGCGCCCACCCGCGGGTGACCGCGTACAACTTCTACGGCCCCACCGAGTGCACCGTCGACGCGCTCGCCGGCCGTATCACCGGCGAAGGCCGCCCCCTGGTGGGACGGCCCCTGGCCAACGTCCGCGCGTACGTCCTCGACCAGCGCCTGCGGCCCGTGCCGCCCGGCGTCGGGGGAGAGCTGTACCTGGCGGGCACCCAGGTCGCCCGCGGCTACGCGGGCCGGCCGGGCCTGACCGCCGCGCGGTTCCTGCCCGACCCGTTCGGGCCGCCCGGCGGCCGCATGTACCGCACCGGCGACCTGGCCCGCTGGACCGCCGACGGGCAGCTCGACTACCTCGGGCGCGCCGACGACCAGGTGAAGGTGCGCGGCCACCGCATCGAGCCCGGCGAGATCGAAGCGGTCCTCCTGGACCTGCCCGACGTCGCCGCGGCCGCCGTCGTCGCCGTGCCCGACGCCCAGGGGCACCTGCGCCTGGCCGCCTACGTCACGCCCGCGCCGGACGCCGGGGGCTCTACGGCGAGCGTGGGCTCCACGGCGGGTACGGGCTCCACGGCGGGTACGGGCTCCGGCGCGGGCACGGACCGCCCGGCCGCGTCCGCGCTGCGGGCCGCGTGCCGCCGCCTCCTGCCGGACCACATGGTGCCGTCGTCGTTCACCGTGCTCGACGCCCTGCCCCTGACCACCAGCGGCAAGCTGGACCGCCGCGCCCTGCCCGCCCCCGACCTCGACACCGCGCCGCGCGAGCGGGAGTACACCGCGCCCCGCACCCCCGACGAGGAGACGCTGGCCGCCATCTGGTCGGACGTGCTCGGCGTGGCCCGCGTGGGCGTCACCGACAACTTCTTCGAGCTGGGCGGCGACTCCATCCTCAGCATCCAGGCCGTCTCCCGGGCCCGCGCCGCCGGGCTCCGCCTGACCTCGCAGGACGTCTTCCGCCACCAGACGGTCGCCGACCTGGCCGCCGCCGCGTCCCGGCGCACCGCCCCGGTGCCCGCGCCCCGGCGGCCGCGCACGGACGGGCCCGCGCCCCTGACGCCCATCCAGGAGTGGTTCTTCGCCACCCACGGCCCCCTGCGCCACTTCAGCATGTCCCTGCTGCTCGACCTGCCGTACGACGTCGACGAACAGGCCCTGGAGAAGGCCCTTGAGGCCGTCGCCGCCCACCACCCGGCGCTGCGCACCCGCTTCGCCCGCACCGGGGACACCTGGCGGCAGCACCCCGGCGAGGGCCCGGCCACGGGGCTGCTGTCCCGCCACGACCTGCCCTCCGGGGAAGCCGAGGGCGGGGGAGAGGCCGCTGCCGTCCGGGAAGCCGCCGCCGACGCGGCCCGCGCCGCCCTCGACCCGGCCACCGGCGCCCTGCTTCGCGCGGCCCTGCTGCGCCCGGCGCGCTCCGGGCCACGGTCCGGGGAACGAGCGGCGGACCGTTCCGGGGAGCGGCCGGGGGAGCGCCCGGAGGAGCGTCCCCAACTCTTCCTCACCGCCCACCACTTGGCGGTCGACAGCGTCTCCTGGCGCATCCTCCTCGCCGACCTGGAACAGGCCTACCGCCAGGCCGCCGCGGGCGCCGGCGTCCAGTTGGAGCCCACCACCACGCCGTTCACCGACTGGGCCGCGCACCTGTCCCGGCGGGTCAGGGACGGCGACCTCGACGGGGACCTGGCCGCCTGGGCGGCCGAGGCCGCCGAGCCGCGCACCCCGCTGCCCGTCGACCGCCCCGGAACCCCGCTCGCCGGATCGGTGTGCACCGTCCGCGCCCGGGTCGACCGCGCCACCACCGAGGCGCTGCTGCGCCGGGTGCCCGGCGTCTACCGCACCCAGGTCAACGACGTGCTGCTCAGCGCCCTGGGCCGCGTGCTCGCCGACTGGGCGGGCGGCGAGCGGATCACCGTCGCGCTGGAGGGCCACGGCCGCGAGGACCTCGGACCCGCCCGCACCGGGGCACACGGCACGGACGCCACGGACGCTACGGACGCCACGGACGCCACAGCTGCCACGGCTACGACGGATACCCCGGCCCTCACGGACGCCACGGACGACGCCCTCGACCTCTCCCGTACCGTCGGCTGGTTCACCACCCAGTACCCCGTCACGCTCACCCCGGCCGGGCCGCCCGCGGCCCCCGACTGGGCCGCCACGCTCAAAGCCGTGAAGGAGCGGCTGCGCGCCGTGCCCCGCCGCGGCCTCAGCTTCGAGGCGCTGGCCCGCCTCGGCTCGCCCGACCCCTCCGCCCGCGCCCTGCGCGACGTGCCCCTGCCGCAGGTCTCCTTCAACTACCACGGCCAGTGGGACACCTCCGGCGGCGGGGACTTCGCCCCGGCCGCGGACGTGCCCGGCCGGGACCTCGCGCCCGACGAGCCCCTGGACCACCTCCTCGACGTCACGGCGGTAGTGGCCGACGGGGAGCTGGAGTTCACCTGGCACTACAGCGACCAGGTCCACGACGCCGGCACCGTGCGGAACCTGGCCGACGCCACGGTCGCGGCCCTGGCCGCGATCGCCGAGCACTGCGCCCGCCCGGACGCGGGCGGCCGGACGCCCTCCGACTTCCCCCTGGCCCATCTCGACCAGGCCGGTGTGGACCGCCTCGTCGGCGACGGCCGCGGCGTGGAGGACCTGCTCCCGCTGACGCCGCTCCAGGAGGGCATGCTCTTCCACCGCCTCGTCGGCGACGAGGACGACGTGTACGTCGACCAGGCCGCTCTGCTCTTCGAGGGCGTCGCCGACCCGGGCGCCTTCGCCCTGGCCTGGCAGCGGGTCGCCGACCGCACGCCCGCGCTGCGCACCTCCGTGGTCTGGGAGGACGTACCCGTACCGCTCCAGGTCGTGCACCGCGAGGCCCGCGTACCCGTCACCCACCTGGACTGGCGGGACACCGAAGGGCTGCCGGAGACCGAGCGCGCCGCCCGGTTCGCCCGGCTGCGCGCCGACGACCTCGCGCGCGGCATCGACCTGACGGCCGCGCCCCTGATGAGGCTCACCCTGGTCCGGCTGCCCGGCGACCGGCTGCACCTGCTGTGGACCTCCCATCACCTGATCCTGGACGGCTGGAGCCTGGCCCAGGTGCTCACCGAGGTGTGCGGGGAGTACGCGGCCCTCACCACCGGCGAGGCCGCCGAGCCGCCCGTGCGCCGCCCCTTCGCCGACTACGTGCGCTGGCTCGCCGGCCAGGACGGCACGGCCGCCCGCGCCCACTGGAGCGGCGTCCTCACGGGCTTCGCCACCCCGACCCCGCTGCCCGCCGACCGCCCCCTCGGCGAGGCGCACCGGGCCCGCTCCGCGGACGTGGTCACCGCCGGGCTCCCCGACGCGGCGTCCGCCCGCCTCGCCCGCACCGCCCGCGAGGCCGGGCTCACCGTCAGCACCGTGGTGCAGGGCGCCTGGGCGCTGCTGCTCGCCCGGCACGCCGCCGAGCGGGACGTGGTGTTCGGCACCACCGTGTCCGGGCGCCCCGACGACCTGCCCGGGGTGGAGTCGATGGTCGGCATGTTCATCAACACCGTGCCCACCCGCGTCCGCGTCGAGCCCCACCGCCCGGCGGCCGACTGGCTGCGCGACCTCCAGCAGGAGCAGGCCGCGGCGCGGCGGTTCGCCGCGGTGTCCCTGGCCGAGCTGACCGCGCTGAGCGACGTCCCCTCCGGCACCCCGCTGTTCCACTCCATCGTGGCCTTCGAGAACTACCCCTTCGACGAGGCCCGCACCGCGGGCTCCGGCGTCCGCCTCGCCGACGTCACCTCCCGGGACGCCACCAACTACCCCCTCGTGCTCCGCGCCTACCAGGGCGAGCGGCTCGGCTTCGACCTGGCCTACGACCCCGGCCTGTTCGACCCCGGGACCGCCCGGGCGCTCGCCGACCGGCTGTGCCTGCTGCTCACCCAGCTCGCCGACGACCCCGGCAGGCCGCTGCGCGCCCTGGCCACGACGACCGCCGGGGAACGGCGACGGCTGCTGGCCGGCGGCGACGCCACCGCGTACGACCGCCCCCACGCGACCCTGGTCGACCTGTTCGAGGCCCAGGCGGCCCGCACCCCCGACGCCACCGCGGTCACCTGCGAGGGCGACCACCTCACCTACGCCGCGCTCGACGCGGCCGCCGGCCGGCTCGCCCACCGCCTCGCAGAGGCGGGCGCCGCCCCCGAGCGGTATGTGGCCCTCGCCCTGCCGCGCTCCACCGATCTGGTGGTGGCGGTCCTCGCCGTCCTCAAGACCGGCGCGGCCTATCTGCCGATCGACCCGAAGCTGCCCGCCGACCGCGTCGCCCACCTGCTGCGCGACGCCGCCCCGGTGACCCTCGTGACCACCACCGACACGGCCGGACGCGCCCGAGGCAGCGACGTCCCCCTCCTGCTCCTCGACGACGCGGCGGTCCGCGCCGACCTGGACGGGCGCCCGGCCACCGGCTCCGCCCCGGCCCGCCGCCCCCTGCCGGACCACCCCGCCTACGCCATCTACACCTCCGGCTCCACCGGGCAGCCCAAGGGCGTCGTCGTTCCGCACGCCAACGTCGTCCGGCTCTTCACCCGCACCCAGGACTGGTTCGGCTTCGACGAGCACGACGTGTGGACCCTGTTCCACTCCTACGCCTTCGACTTCTCCGTGTGGGAGCTGTGGGGCCCGCTGCTGCACGGCGGCCGCCTCGTCGTCGTGCCCGACGACACCGCCCGCTCCCCGGAGGACTTCCTGCGCCTGCTCGCGGACGAAGGGGTCACCGTCCTCAACCAGACCCCCTCCGCCTTCCACCCCCTGGCCCGCGCCGACGCCGACCACCCGGAGCCGAGCGCCCGCCTGGCCCTGCGCACCGTCGTCTTCGGCGGCGAGGCCCTGGACACCGACCGGCTCGCCGACTGGTACGCGCGCCACCCCGACGACGCGCCGCGCCTGGTCAACATGTACGGCATCACCGAGACCACCGTGCACGTCACCTACGAGCCCCTGGACCGGGCGGCGGCCCGCACGGGCACCGCGAGCCCCATCGGGACCGCCATCCCCGACCTGCGCGTGTACGTCCTCGACGACGACCTCGGCCTCGCGCCGCCCGGCGCCGTCGGCGAGATGTACGTCGCGGGCCAGGGCCTGGCCCGCGGCTACCTGAACCGCCCCGGCCTGACCGCGACCCGCTTCCTGCCCGACCCCTTCGGTGCGCCCGGCAGCCGCATGTACCGCACCGGCGACCGCGCCCGGCGGCGCGCCGACGGCACCCTGGAGTACCTGGGCCGCGCCGACCAGCAGGTGAAGATCCGCGGCTACCGCATCGAGCCCGGCGAGATCGAGGCCGCCCTGCGCGGCCACCCGGACGTCGGCGCCGCCGCCGTCGGCGTCCACGAGGACGCCTCCGGCACCCGCCGCCTGGTCGCGCACGTCGTCGGCTCCGGCGGGCAGCCCGCCCCGCCCGCCGCCGCCCTCCGCGCCCACCTCGAACGCCTGCTGCCCGCCCACATGGTGCCCGCCGCCTACGTGCCGATGGAGCGGCTGCCGCTCACCGTCAACGGCAAGCTCGACCGCGCGGCGCTGCCCGCCCCCGGCGCCGACGGCTACGCCACCGGCGCCGACCGCACCGCGCCGCGCACCCGCGCCGAACACCTCGTCGCCGCCGCCTGGGCGGACGTCCTCGCCACCGGCGACGTGGGCGCCGACGACGACTTCTTCGCCCTCGGCGGCGACTCCATCCTCGCCGTCCGCGTCACCTCCCGGCTGCGCGCCGCCTTCGGCACCGACGTGTCACCCCGGCTGCTCTTCACCCACCCCACCGTGTCCGCCCTGGCCGCCGCCCTCGGCGACCCCGCGGACCCCGCAGACGCCGCCGACGCGACCGCCGCCGACACCATCCCCGCCGCCGACCCGGCCGAAGCGCCACCGCTGTCGTACGCCCAGCAGCGCCTGTGGTTCCTCGACCGCTTCGAGCCGGGCAGCACCGAGTACACGACGCTGTCCGCGCTGCGGCTGCGCGGCCCGCTCGACCTCGCCGCCCTGCGCACCGCCCTGGACGGCCTGGTGGCCCGGCACGAAGCCCTGCGCACCACCTTCGCCGAACAGGACGGCCGCGCCCGCCAGATCGTGCACCCGCCGCACCCCGTGGACCTGGCACTCGACGACCTCGCCGAGGACGCGCGGGTGGACGCCTACCTGGAGCGCGTGGCCGCCACCCCCTTCGACCTCGCCACCGGGCCCCTGCTGCGCGCCCGCCTCGCCCGCGTCGCCGCCGACGACCACCTGCTGGTCCTCGCCGTCCACCACATCGTCACCGACGGCTGGTCCCTCGGCGTCCTCGGCCGCGACCTCGGCGAGCTGTACGCGGCTGCGCGCGAAGACCGCCGCCCCGACCTGCCCGAACTGCCCGTACGGTACGCCGACTACGCCACCTGGCAGCGCGCCCGCACCGGCCGGGCCGAGCAGCAGCTCGCCTACTGGCGCGAGGCCCTGGCCGGGCTCGAACCGCTGGAGCCGCCCACCGACCGGCCGCGCCCCGCCGTGCGCACCCGCGACGGCGCCCTGGTGACGTTCACCCTGCCCGCGGAGCTGACCGAGCGGCTGCGCGCCACCGGCCGGACCGCCGACGCCACCCTCTACATGACCCTGCTGACGGCCTGCCAGGTGCTGCTCGCCCGCTGGACCGGCCGGCAGGACATCGCCGTCGGCACCGTGACGGCCGGCCGCGACCGCGCCGAACTCCACGACGTGGCCGGCATGTTCGTCAACACCCTGGTCCTGCGGGGCCGCGTCCGACCCGACCGGACGTTCCGCGACCTCCTCGCCCAGGCACGCACCACCGTCCTGGAGGCCTTCGCCCACCAGGACGTGCCCTTCGAACGCGTCGTGGACGAGGTGCAACCCGAACGCGACACCAGCCGCACCCCCCTGTTCCAGGTCATGGTCGCCCTGCACAACCTCGGCACCCAGGCCCCCGAGCTGCCCGGCCTCGACGTCGCCCCCGTCACCCCACCGGTGCGCAACGCCACCTTCGACCTCGCCTTCGACTTCGTCGAACACGACGGCGGCCTCACCGGCCACCTGGAGTACAACACCGGCCTGTTCGACCCCGGCACCGCCGAACGCCTCGCCGCCCGCCTCCAGCTCCTCCTGGAGGCCGCCGCCGACGACCCCGACCGGGAGGCGGGCGCGCTGCCGCTGCTGACCGCCACCGAACGGCGCCAGGTCCTCCAGGAGTGGCAGGGCGCCGCCGCCCCCGCCCCGGACACCACGTTCCCGGCCCTGTTCGAGGCCCAGGCCGCCCGGTCACCCCGCGCCACCGCCCTGGTCGCCCGGGACGCCACGCTCGACTTCGCCGCGCTCAACGACCGCGCCAACCGGCTCGCCCACCACCTGATCACCCTGGGCGTCGGCCCGGAGCGCACCGTCGCCGTCCGGCTGCCGCGCACCGGTGACCTGATGACGGCCGTCCTCGCCGTCCTCAAGGCGGGCGGCACGCTGCTCTGCCTCGACCCCGACCTGCCCGAGGAGCGCGTCGCCCACCTCCTCGCCGACGCCGCGCCGCGCACCCTCCTGACGGCCGAGGCGCTGCGCGAGGTGCCCTGGGACCGGCTGCCCGCCCACGACCCCACCGACGCCGACCGCCTGGCACCGCTGCGCCCGCAGCACACCGCGTACGTCATCTACACCTCCGGCTCCACCGGGCGCCCCAAGGGCGTCGCCGTGGAACACCGCCACCTGGTCAACCTCTGCCACGACCACCGGGACAACCTCCTCGCCCCGCACACCGGCGGCGGACGCCGCCTGCGGGCCGCGCTCAGCGCCTCCTTCTCCTTCGACACGTCCTGGGAGGGGCCGCTCCTGATCGCCCTCGGCCACGAGGTGCACCTCGTCGACGAGGACGTCCGCCTGGACCCGGAGGCCTTCTGCGCCCAGGTCGCCGACAGCGCCCTCGACCTCGTCAACGTCACCCCCTCCTTCCTGCGCGAACTCACCGCCGCCGGGCTCCTCGCCCCCGGCCGCCACCACCCGCGGCTGCTCCTCGTCGGCGGCGAGGCCGTCCCCGCCGACACCTGGCGGGAGCTGTGCGCGGCTCAGGACCTCGGCGTCACCGCGTACAACGTGTACGGGCCCACGGAGTGCACCGTCGACGCCGTCTACGGCCGCTGCGCCGAGCGGCCCGACCGCCCCGTCATCGGCCGCCCCGGCCGGGGCCTGCGCGCCTACGTCCTCGACGTGACGCTGCGCCCGGTGCCGCCCGGCACCCCGGGCGAGCTGTACCTGGCGGGCCACCAGGTCGCCCGCGGCTACGCGCACCGGCCCGGCCTGACCGCCACCCGCTTCCTCGCCGACCCCTACGGCGCGCCGGGGGAGCGGATGTACCGCACCGGCGACCTCGCCCGCTGGGACGGCGACGGGCTCCTGGAGTTCCTCGGCCGCGCCGACGAACAGCTCAAGGTCCGCGGCTTCCGCATCGAGCCCGGGGAGGTCGAGGCCGCGCTGACCGCCCACCCGGACGTCGCCGAAGCCGTGGTGACCACCCGCGACCACGGGGGCCGCACCCTGCTCGTGGCGTACGTCGTCCCCGCGGGGCGGCACACCCCGGAGGGCGACGAGCTGCGGCTCCGGCTGCGCCGGACGCTGCCGGACCACATGGTGCCCCAGGCGTTCGTGCCGCTGACCCGGATCCCGCGCACCACCAGCGGCAAGACCGACCGCCGCGCCCTGCCCGCCCCGCCCGCGCCCGCCGACCACGGGGCGCCCTACGTCGCGCCCCGGCCCGGCACCGAGGAGCGCCTGGCCGCGATCTGGGCGGAGGTCCTCGGCGTCGACCGGGTGGGCGCGCGCGACAACTTCTTCACCCTGGGCGGCGACTCGATCCTCAGCATCCAGATCGTCTCCCGCGCCCGCCGCGCGGGCCTCACCGTGACCACCAAGGACGTCTTCCGCCACCCCACCGTCGCCGAACTGGCCCTGCGCGCCACCGAGTCCGCCCCGGACGCCCCCGACGCGGGCACCGCCGAACCGGCGACGGCGCCCCTCACCCCGATCCAGCACTGGTACCTCGACGGCCGCCGCCCCGGCGCGACCCCGCGCTTCACGATGACCCAGCGTCTGGAACTCGCCCCCGGCACCGACCTGCCCGCCCTGGCGCGCGCCGCCGACGCCGTCGTACGCCACCACGCGGCCCTGCGCACCCGCTTCCGCCACACCGGCCACGGCTGGCACCAGGAGCCGCTGCCCGAGCCCCCGCCCGGCGCCGTCACCACCCACGACGTGTCCGGCCTCGACGACGCGGAGCTGGAGGCCCGGGTCCAGCGCACGACCGACGAGGCCCAGGCCGCGCTCGACCCCGCCGAGGGCCGCGTGGTGCGCGCCCTGCTCTTCGACCGCGGCCCCGGCCGCCCGGCGCAACTCGTCCTCACCGCGCACCACCTGGTCATCGACGGCGTCTCCTGGCGCATCCTCCTCGCCGACCTGGAGACCGCCCACCGCGCCGCCGCAGCGGGCCGGCCCATCGCACTGCCCCCGGTGGGCACCTCCTACGGCCACTGGGCCACCCGCCTGGAAGCCCACACCCGCTCCGGCGCCCTCGACGCCCACCTGGACCACTGGACCCGGACGGCCACCGCCCCCGCCGAGCTGCCCGTGGGCCGCCCGGGCCCCAACACCCAGCGGACGGCCGCCACCCTCACCGTCACCCTCGGCCCCGACGAGACCGACGCGCTGCTGCGCCAGGTCCCCGACGTCTACCGCACCCAGGTCAACGACGTGCTGCTCAGCGCCCTCGGCCGCACCCTGGCCCGCTGGTGCGGCCGCGACCAGGTCCTGCTCGGGGTGGAGGGCCACGGCCGCGAGGACCTCTTCGACCACGTCGACCTGTCCCGGACCGTCGGCTGGTTCACCGCCGAGTTCCCCCTCGCCCTCACCGTCGACCCCGGCGCCGACTGGCGCGACACCCTGCGCTCCGTCAAGGAACAGCTCCGCGCGGTGCCGCTGCGCGGCCTGAGCCACGGCGCCCTGCGCCACCTGCGGCCCGACAGCCCGCTCGCCGACGCGCCCGCGCCGCTGGTCGGCTTCAACTACCACGGGCGGTTCGACGCCTCCGGGCCCGGCGAGGGCACCCTCTACCGCGCCTCTCTGCCGCTCGCGGGCCGCGACACCGACCCCGACGAGACCCGCCCCTACCTCCTGGAGGTCACCGGCGTCGTCCAGGACGGCCGCCTCGAACTCGGCTGGACCTACCCGACCGCCGTCTACGACGAGGCCACCGTCCGGCACCTGGCCGAGGACATGCGCGCCGCGCTCGGCGACATCGCCGCGCACTGCGCCCGCCCCGGCACCGGCGGCCGCACCCCCTCCGACTTCCCGCTCGCCCGCCTCACCCAGGACCAGCTCGACCGCCTCGTCGGCGACGGCCGGCACGTCGCCGACGTCCTGCCCCTGACCCCGCTGCAGTCCGGCATGCTCTTCCACGGCCTCGTCGACACCCAGGGCGCCTACTTCGACCGCACCGCGGTACGGCTCTCCGGCGTGCGCGACCCCCGGGCCTTCGCCACCGCCTGGCAGCAGCTCGCCGACCGCACCCCCGCGCTGCGCACCAGCGTCCACTGGCACGGCCTGCCGCACCCCGTACAAGTCGTCCACCACCACGTGGAGCTGCCCGTCACCCACCTCGACTGGCGCGACCTGCCGCCCGCCACACGCGCCGAGGCCGTCGAGCGCCTGCTCGCCGACGACCGCGCCGCGGGCATGGACCTGACCACCGCACCGCTCACCCGCGTCACCCTGGCCGCCCTGCCCGGCGACGAGGTGCTGCTCCTGTGGTCCTCCCACCACCTCGCCCTGGACGGCTGGAGCACCGGCCAGCTCCTCACCGAGGTGTGCGAGCGCTACGCCGCCCTCACCGGCGGCCCGCAGGCGGCCGAACCGGTCCGGCGGCCCTTCGCCGACTTCCTCCACTGGCTGGCCGGCCAGGACCAGGACGCGGCCGAGCGGCACTGGGCCGAGGCGCTCGCCGGATTCGGCGCCCGCACCCCGCTGCCCTACGACCGCCCCCCGGCCGAGGCGCACCGCGCCCGGTCCGAGGCCGCCGTGCACCACACCCTGGCCGAGGACGTCTCCCGGCGCCTCAAGGAGACCGCCGCCCGCGGCGGACTCACCGTCAACACCGTGGTGCAGGCCGCCTGGGCCCTGCTCCTCGCCCGCCACAGCGGACGCGACGACGTGGTGTTCGGCACCACCGTCTCCGGCCGCCCCGCCGAACTGCCCGGCGTGGACTCCATGATCGGCATGTTCATCAACACCGTGCCGACCCGCGTACGCGTCCCCGCCACCGGCCTCCTGCCCTGGCTGCGCGACCTCCAGGAGCGGCAGGGCGACGCCCGCCGCTTCGACTTCGTCGCCCTGCCGCGCATCCAGGCACTGAGCGGCGTCCCGGCGGGCGAGGCCCTGTTCGACAGCATGGTGGTGTTCGAGAACTACCCCGTCGACGAGTCCGCCGCGGCCCGCACCGGCGTCCGCGTGGAGGAGGTGCGCGCCGACGACGCCACCACCTTCCCGCTGTGCCTGCGCGCCCACCTCGACGACCGGCTCGGCTTCGACCTCGCCTACGACGCCGCCCTTTTCGACCGGGCCACGGTCGAACGCGCCGCGGCCCGCCTCGCCGGCCTCCTCACCCGCCTCGCCGACGGCCTCGACGGCGACGTGGCCGACCTCGACCTGCTCACCGCGGACGACCGGGACCTCCTGGCCGCCTGGCACACCCCCACGGACCGGACACCGCCCCGCACCCCGGTGGACCTGTTCGCCGCACAGGCCCGCCGCACCCCGCACGCGGTCGCCGTGCGCGACGGCGACCGGCGGGTGACGTACCGCCAGCTCGACGACTGGTCCGACCGTGTGGCCGCCCGGCTGCTCACCGGCGGCCTGCGCGCCGAGGACCGCGTGGCCCTCCTCATGGACCGCTCCGCCGAACTCGTGGCCGCCCAGATCGCCGTCCTCAAGGCGGGCGGCGCCTACCTGCCGGTGGACGCCCGCGCCCCCGAGGAGCGGCGCCGCGCCCTCCTCGACCGGGCCGGCGCCGCGGCCCGGCTCACCGCCGCCGAGGTCGCCGCCGCCCGCGCCGACGCCCCCGGCGGCCCCACCGCGCCGCGCCCGCACCCGGACCGGCTCGCCTACGTGATGTTCACCTCCGGGTCCACCGGGCAGCCCAAGGCCGTCGCGGTACGCCACCGCGACGTGGCCGCGCTGGCCACCGACAGCCGCTTCGCCGACGGCGCCTGCGCCCGCGTCCTGCTGCACTCACCCGTCGCCTTCGACGCCGTCACCTTCGAGGTGTGGGCGCCCCTGCTCACCGGCGGCACCGTGCTCGTGGCCCCCGAGGGGACCGTCGACGCCGCCCTGCTGCGCCGCCTCGCCGGCGACGAGGGGCCGACCGCCCTGTGGCTCACCGCCGGGCTCTTCCGCCTCCTCGCCCAGGACGCGCCGGACTGCTTCACCGGACTGCGCCAGGTGTGGACCGGCGGCGACGTCGTCCCTGCGGCGGCCGTGCGCCGCGTCCTCGCCGCCTGCCCCGGCCTGACCGTCGTCGACGGCTACGGACCCACCGAGACCACCACCTTCGCGACCTCCCACGCCCTCACCGACCCCGCCGCCGTCCCCGACGCCGTCCCGATCGGCCGGCCGCTCGACGCCATGCGCGCGTACGTGCTCGACGCCCGGCTCAGGCCCGTCCCGCCGGGCTGCGCGGGCGAACTCCACGTGGCCGGAGAGGGTGTGGCCCGCGGCTACCTCGTACGCCCCGGGGACACCGCGGCCCGCTTCCTCGCCGACCCCTTCGGACCGCCCGGCACCCGCATGTACCGCACCGGCGACCTGGTCCGCCGCGCCGTGGACGGCACCCTCGCGTTCCTCGGCCGCGCCGACGACCAGGTCAAGATCCGCGGCTTCCGGGTCGAACCCGGCGAGGCCGAGGCCGCCCTCGCCGCCCACCCCGGCGTCGACGACGTGGCCGTGGTCGCCCGCGAGGACCGCCCCGGCTCCCGCCGCCTGGTCGCCTACCTCGTCGGCCCCGCCGGGCAGGACCCGGAGGAGCTGCGCGCCTTCGCCGGGCGGACCCTGCCCGACTACCTGGTGCCCTCCGCGTTCGTGCCGCTGACCGCGCTGCCGCTCAGCGCCAACGGCAAGGTCGACCGCGCGGCGCTCCCCGCCCCCGAGCCCGACACCGGCGCGGAGCGCGCCGCCCGCGTCGAGCCCCGCACCGACGCCGAGCGCCGCGCCGCCGACGTCTTCGCCGACGTCCTGGACATCGCCAGGCCCGGCGCGGAGGACGACTTCTTCGCCCTCGGCGGCGACTCGATCCTCAGCATCCGCCTCGCCTCCCGCCTCGCTGAGGAGTTCGGCACGGACGTGTCGCCGCGCGCGGTGTTCACCCACCCCACCCCCGCCGCGCTCGCCCGCCTGGCCACCGCGGAACGGGACCCCGCGGGACCCGGCCCCGCCATCGTCCCCGTCGCCCGGGCCACGGCCCCCATGTCGTACGCCCAGCAACGCCTGTGGTTCCTCGCGGAGTTCGCCCCCGGCGGCGCCGAGTACGTCACCGGCCTCGCCCTGCGGCTGCGCGGGCACCTCGCCACCGACGCCCTGGCCACGGCCCTGACCGGCCTGGTCGCCCGGCACGCCTCCCTGCGCACCACCTTCGACACCGTCGACGGCCACGGCGTGCAGATCGTGCACGAGCTGGAGGACGTCCCGCTGCCGCTGCACGACCTGTCCCACCTGCCCGAGAAACACCGCGCCGCCCAGCTCGACCAGCTCCTGACGGACGAGCGCGTACGCCCCTTCGACCTGCGCCACGGCCCCCTGCTGCGCACCGCGCTGGTCCGGCTGGCCGACGACGACCACGTCCTCGCCCTCACCCTGCACCACATCGTCACCGACGGCTGGTCCACCGCCGTCCTCACCGGCGACCTCGCCCACCTCTACCGGCAGGCCGTCGGCGCCCCCGCCGGCGAACTGCCGCCGCTGCCCGTCCAGTACGCCGACTACGCCCACTGGCAGCGCACCGCGGACGGCCCCCGCGCCGACGCCCAGCTCGCGTACTGGAAGGAGCGGCTGGCCGACGCCGAACCCCTCGACCTGCCCACCGACCGGCCGCGGCCCGCCGTGCGCACCCACCACGGCGCGACCGCCCGCCTCGTCCTTCCGCCCCCCACGGCCCGCCGCCTCGCGCAGGTCGGCCGGGACCGCGGAGCCACCCTGTTCACCACGCTCGTCGCCGCCGCGCAGGCCTACCTGGCCCGCCTCTCGGGCGGCACCGACATCGCCGTGGGCACCGTCACCTCGGGCCGCGACCGGCCCGAGGTGCAGCACCTCGTCGGGTTCTTCGTCAACACCCTCGTGCTGCGCTCGCACGTCGAGCCCGAGCAGCCCTTCCCCGCCTTCCTCGACGACGTACGACACACCGTCCTGGACGCCTTCGCCCACCAGGACGTGCCCTTCGAGCGCGTCGTCGACGAGGTGCAGCCGGTCCGCGACACCAGCCGCACGCCCCTCTTCCAGGTCATGGTGGTCCTCCAGAACACCCCAGCGGGCGACCTCGACCTGCCCGGCCTGGAGGCCTTCGACATCGAACCGGAGCTCCAGCACGCGGCGTTCGACCTCACCCTGGAGTTCGCCGAGACCGACACCGGGGAGCTGCACGGGCTGCTCACCTACAACACCGACCTGTTCGAGGCGGCCACGGCCGACCGGATGGCCGACCAGCTCGCGACCCTCCTGACCGCCGTCGCCGACGACCCGCACCGCCCCCTGGGCGCCCTGCCGCTGACGACCGACGCCGAACTCAAGACCCTCCTCGACCAGGGCAGGGGCACCGCCCCGCCGGAGCCGGCGGCGACCCTGCCCCTGCTGTTCGAACGGCAGGCGGCCCGCACGCCCGACGCGGTGGCGCTCCTCGACGGCGACCGGGAACTCACGTACGCGGACGCCGACCGCGCCGCCAACCGCCTCGCCCACCGCCTGATCGGCCGCGGCGTCGGCCCCGAGCGGGTCGTGGCCCTCGCCCTGTCCCGCACCGCGGAGACCGTGGTGGCCCAGCTCGCCGTCACCAAGGCCGGCGGCGCCTTCCTGCCCGTGGACCCCGCCTACCCCGTGCAGCGGCGGGAGTTCATGGTCCGCGACGCGGGCGCCTGGCTCACCCTCGACGACCCGGCGGACGTCTGGGCGCAGGACGGGCCCGACACCGCGCCCACGGACGCCGACCGCACCGCCCCGCTCACCTGCGACCACCCCGCCTACGTCATCTACACCTCCGGCTCCACCGGCACCCCCAAGGGCGTCGTGGTCACCCACCGCGGACTCGCCGGCTTCGCCACGGCCGCCGCCGCCCGGTACGAGGCCGGGCCCGGCGACCGGGTCCTGCAGTTCGCCTCGCCCAGCTTCGACGCCTCCGTCCTGGAGCTGTGCGTGTCCCTGCTCAGCGGCGCCACCCTGGTCACCGGCGAGGAGGGGCCCCTCGTCGGCGAACGCCTGGCCCAGGCCCTCGCCGAGCGCCGGATCAGCCACACCCTCATCCCGCCCGCGGCCCTCGCCACGGTGGCACCGGAGACCGCGTCCGCCCTGCCCGCCCTGCGCACCCTGATCGTCGGCGCCGAGGCCTGCCCGTCCGACCTCGTCGAGCAGTGGGCCCCCGGCCGCCGCATGATCAACTCCTACGGGCCCACCGAGGCCACGGTGGTGGCGAGCTGGACCGGCCCCCTGGCCCCCGGCACGGGCGCCCCGCCCATCGGCCGCCCGGCGGGCGCCATCCGCCTGTACGTCCTCGACACGGCCCTGCGGCCCGTCCCGCCCGGCGTGACCGGCGAGCTGTACGTGGCGGGCCCGGGCCTCGCCCGCGGCTACGTCGGCCGGCCGGGCCTGACCGCCCAGCGGTTCACCGCCGACCCGTTCGGCGCCCCGGGGGAGCGCATGTACCGCACCGGCGACCTGGTCCGCTGGGGCGCCGACGGCGACCTGCGCTTCGCCGGACGCGCCGACGACCAGATCAAGCTGCGCGGCTTCCGCATCGAACCGGGCGAGATCGAGAGCGCCCTGCGCCGCAGCCCCCGGGTGCGCGACGCGGCGGTCGCCGTACGCACCGACAGCGGCTCCGCCCGGCTCGTCGCCTACGTCGTCCCCACCGAGGCCGGCACGGACCCGCTGCCCACGGCCGAGCTGCGCGAACACCTCGGCGAGCTGCTGCCGCTGCACATGGTGCCCTCGGTGTTCGTCCCGCTGGAGCGGCTGCCCCTCACCCCCAACGGCAAGGCCGACCGGCGCGCCCTGCCCGCACCCGGCCCCGCCCACACCGCGAGCGGCCCGCACGTGGCGCCGCGCACCGACACCGAACGCCGTATCGCCCGCATCTGGGGCGACGTCCTCGGCGTGGAGGACGTCGGCGCCGACGACAACTTCTTCCTCCTCGGCGGCGACTCGATCCTGTCCATGCAGGTCGTGTCACGGCTGCGGCGGGAGGGCCTGCACCTGGCCACCCGCGACCTGTTCACCCACCAGACGGTGGCCGAACTCGCCGCCGTCGTGAAGACCGAGCCCCAGCGCTCCGGCGAGGGCCCGGTCAGCGGCGAGGTGCCGCTGACGCCCATCCAGGAGTGGTTCCTGACCACCCCGCGCGCCAGCCACCACCACTTCAACCAGTCGGCGCTCCTGGAACTCGCCGACACCCCCGACCCCGAGGCCCTGCGCACCGCGCTCGACGCCCTCGTCGAACACCACGACGCCCTGCGCATGCGCTTCACCCGGGAGGCCGACGGCTGGCGCCAGTACAACGCGCCGCCGGAGGACGGCGACGGTGGTACGGGCAGCGACGGCGGTGGCGGTGGCGACGGCGGTGACGGCGGTGCGGGCGGCGACCGCGGTGACGGTGGTGTAATCGTACGGCACGACCTGCGCGGGCTGCCGTCCCAGCAGGCCGACGCGGCCATGGAGAAGGCCGCCGACGACCTGCACACCGGCTTCGACATCGGCACCGGACCGCTGCTGCGGGCGGCGCTGTTCACCGGCGACCCGGGACGCCCGGCCTTCCTCTTCCTCGTCGCCCACCACCTGGTCGTGGACGCCGTGTCCTGGCGCATCCTGGCCGACGACCTGGAGACCGCCTACCGCCAGGCCGCCGCGGGCGAGCCCGTCGCCCTGGGGGAGCGCACCACGTCCTTCCGGGACTGGGCCCGGGGGCTCGCCGCACACGTCGCCGAGGGCGGGCTCGACCACGAACTGCCCTACTGGGAGGAGACGGTGACCGCCGAGCCGCCCCCGGCCGCAGACGTACCCGCGATGGAGGCGGGCACCACCGGGCGGCTCACCGTGGAGCTGACCGAGGAGGACACCACGGCGCTGCTGCGCGCCGCCCCCACCGCCTACCGCACCCGCGTCAACGACGTCCTGCTGTCCGCCCTCGCCCTGGCCCTGGCCCGCTGGACCGGCCGGGACCGGGTCCGCCTCGACCTCGAAGGGCACGGCCGCGAGGACCTCCTCGACGGGGTCGACCTGTCGCGCACGGTCGGCTGGTTCACCACCGTCCACCCGGTCGCCCTCCAGGTCACCGCCCCCGACGACCTCAGCGCCGCCCGGGACTGGCGGGCCCTGGTGAAGTCCGTGCGCCGCCAGTTGCGCGTGGTGCCCGGCAACGGCCTCGGCTTCGGCGCGCTGCGCACCTTCGGCCCGCCGGAGACCCGGGCGAAGCTCGGCGCCGCCGCGCACAGCCAGGTGGTCTTCAACTACCTGGGCCAGTGGGACGCCCGCCCGGACACCCCCGGCGACGGCCTGGTCCGCGCCGAGCACGGCTCCTTCGGTCAGGACCACGACCCCCGGGACAGCGGCTCGCACCCGCTGGAGGTGGTCGGCGCCGTCCAGGAGGGCCGCCTGGCCTTCACCTGGCACCACCGCACCGGCCTGTACGACACGGAGGCCGTGCGCCGCGTCGCCGAGGACTTCGCCACCGCCCTGCACCACATCGCCCGGCACGCCCGCGGCAGCCTCTGAGACCACGCCCCGGGGCACCCGCACCGCCGGTGCCCCGGGGCGTGACCACCACCCGCCCACGACCCCGCACCGACCGCCGACGACCCCGCACCGACGACCCCCACCGAACGCCGACACCGATCAACCTGCCACGCCCGACGAAGGAGTCACCATGACCGAGGACAGCCGCTTCCAGGTGCTGCGCAACGACGAGGACCAGTACTCGCTCTGGCCCATGTACGTCGAGATACCGGCCGGCTGGCACCGCACCGGCCAGGAAGGCACGGAGGCCGAGTGCGCCGCCTACGTCGACGAGGTCTGGACCGACATGCGCCCCCGCAGCCTGCGCGAACGAATGGAAGAAGGAGCCGGACGATGACTCCGCCGACACCACCCCTGCGTACCGCACGCCTGGAGTTCACGCCCTACCGCCCCGAGGACGAGGACCACTTCGTCGCGCTGCTGCGCGACGAGGAGGTGTGCCGCTGGATGGGCCAGGACCGCGTACCGGAAGCCGACATCCGCACCCTGTTCCGGGCCATCCTCACGGAGGTGTACCCCACGAGGAGGTTCGACGTGTGGGGCCTGTGGCACGAGGGCACGTACATCGGCCACGCCGAGGTGAAGAAGACCGGCAACGTCGACGGCCACGAGCTGATCACCGCGCTCGCCCCCGCGTACTGGGGCCGCGGTCTCGGCCTCGAAGCCGTCCGGGGCCTGATCCGGTACGCGGCCGACACCCTGCGCCTCAAGGAGGTCTACGGCATGGTCGGCGCCGGGAACGCCGCCAGCCTGGCGCTCTGCCGCCGCCTGGGCGCCCGGCACGTGCGGGACGTCGTCGGCGACGACGGCACAGTCACCACGATGGTGGTGATACCTCTCGTGGACAAGGTGGACCGGGCGGACCGGGCGGACAGGCCGTCCGAAGCCGTCGTGCCGGAGCCCGAGGGCCAGGTCACGGCCGACGGGTGACCTGCGCCCGGGCCGCGACCGCCGCGGGACGGGGCACGGCCGCCGCACCGCCGTGCCCCGCCCCCGGCGGCCCCGGGCCCGGGCCAGGACCCGCCCTTCGGCCCCGGTGGGCCGGCCGCCGCCGTCGCGCGGCCCGGGCGGCCCCCCCACAGGGGGGGGGGCCGCCCCCCCCGGCGCCAGCGCCGGGGGGGGGGCGGCCCGCCGCCCCCCCGGGGGGGGGGGGGGGGGGGGGGGCGGCCGCCCC
>NZ_JASCXL010000027.1:0-92452 GCF_030010595.1 Streptomyces sp. CC224B
GCCGGTCGTGGCGAAGGCGCCGCCCGCGGCGCAGACCATCGACGCCGACGAGTTCGACGGCATGACCGGCGGCGCCGCCCACGTCGAGGGGGGGCGGGTGCCCCGCGGGCGCCGGGGCGACGGGGCCGGGCGGCGGGGCCGCCGCGGCGGGGAACCGGCGTGCCAGCGGGCGCAGGACGGCACGGGCCGCGGCCCATCCCGCGCCCGTGGACACGAGCAGCAGACCCAGCTCCGACGCCGCGTGCGCCACCCCTCTGAGGTCCGCCCGCGCCAGCGTGACGGAGCCGGTGACACCGGCCGCCCAGCCTGCGACGACGAACAGTGACACCGCCACCGCCACCGGGACCCCGCCGAGCCGTACGGCGTCGAGGTCGGCGTCCTCGTCGAAGCTGCCCGCCCGGGCGACGCCCGCCGCGACCAGCAGCCAGAAGCAGATGACGACGGCCAGGGCCGAGCTGAACACCACCCCGGGAAAGCCCACCACCGCGCCGACCACATCCCCCATGACCCGGCCCCCTTGACCGCTCGCGCCCGGGAGCCGTCCCCGTCCGGCCGCAGGAACGCGTACAGCGCGTTCCGGCATCCGTGCTCGGCCCCCGTTGCTGCCTTTCCATCCTGACCGGTCCGGACGCCTCGGCGCACCGCCCTTTTCCGGCGACTTCCCCGGCCACCCGCCCCCCGGGCCCCCGTGCGCCCGGGGGCCAGGGCTCAGATCCGGTCGGTGACGCGCTCCAGCGGTACGAACTTGAAGTTCTGGTTGCCGCTGGAGCCGGGGGCACCGTTCGCGCCGTCCTGGCAGACGAACACGCCCCGGGGGAAGGCCGGGCCGAGGTTCGCGGCGCTGGCGTCGATGCCGTCGGTGTCCTCGCAGCCGTCGGCGGCGCCGCCGGGCACCACCGCGAAGCGGCCGAGGTAGGCACCGCTGCCGCGGTCGTACACGGTGAAGTCGTCACTGCCCTGCGAGGACACGAAGAGCCGGTTCCCCGCGGCCGTGATGCCCTCGGTGTCGGCGGTCAGGTGCCCGCCGGTACCGGTCGAGTCGAGCCGCGTGCGGGCGGTGCCGTCGCCGGGCTCGGCGCCGTACGTCCAGACGCCGACGTCCTCCTCGCCCACGTACAGCTTGCCGGTGGTCTCGTCGGCGTAACAGCCCTCGACGGCGGAGCCCGCGTCGAAGAGCCGTACCGAGGTCGCCCGCACGTTGTCGCCGCTGACGGCGAGATCCCACTGCTCGACGCGGCCGGACGTGGAGTTCGGGTAGGCGTAGAGCTTGCCGGAGCGCGGCGAGGTGTAGAGGCAGACGCCGTGCGCGGTGACCGCGGTGGGCACGTCCGCGAGGTGCTTCAGCCGCCGGGTCGCCGGGTCGATCCGGTACACGTGCAGCGCGCCGTCGCCGCCGGCGGCCTCGTCGTCCGCGGACACCACGACGTTCCCCCGGACGTCGACGTTGTTGCCGTGGTCGCCGTCGACGCGCTGGATCCGGGCGCCCCGGAGGTCGTACACCTCCAAGGCCCCCTTCTTGTCCGTGCCCACGACGACGGACTTGGCCGGGTCGCCGGGGTGCACCCACACCGCGGGGTCGTCGGCGGCGTCCCCGCCGTGCGACACCGGGGTGGTCTCCACGGTCGCGGTGACGTCGAGGTCGACGGCGGCGAGCGCGGGGGCGGCGGCCTGCACGACCAGCGCGACGGCTCCCAGCAGGGCACTCGACGTCAGGGCTGCGGCTCGTACGGTACGGGCGACGGGCACCGGGGTGTCCTCCTCGTCGGGGGCGGCTTCGCCATGACCCTGCCAGGGTGGGGCCAGCGCCGCGTGAACGCCAGTTGAAGCCCGGCCGTCCCTGCGACTGCCCCGCCCGGGGTCCCTCCGGGGCGCGCACGGCCCGGGGGTCCCTCCGCTCGCCCGCTCGAGGGGTCGGTCCCGTGCGGCGGTCGAGGACGAGCCGTACCGCCCGGAGCCGTACCGCCCGAGACTTCAGCCCGTGCGGCGGTCGGGGACGGGCCGTACCGCCCGAGGCTTCAGCCCGTGCGGCGGTCGGGAACGAGCCGCGCGGCAGGGGCCGGCCACGGGCCCCGGGCGTCCTCCGCGAGCGCGGCCGCCCGGACGGGGACGGGGCGGGTCCGGGGCGCCGCCGCGCGGGAGCGGCCCGTCACCGCCGCCCACGCGGCCTGCGCCAGCTCCTTCCGGTCGGCCCCGTGCACCGGGGCGTGCGCCTCCACCCGGACGCTCAGCCCCTGGGCGCCCACCACCCTCCCCAGGGACGCCCCGAACCCCTCGTCCCCCAGGAAGGCCGGAACCGTGCTCTCCGCCCGGCCGAGCCGGTAGGTCACCGTGACCGGCCGCACCGGCACCCCCGCGTCGAGGGCCGCCTGGAACGCCGCCCTCCGGAAGCGCCCGCCGGAGGGTGAGCACCAGGTCGTGGCCTGGGGGAAGACGAGCACGGTGTGCCCGTCGGCGAGTGTCCCCGCCAGCTCACGGACCATCAGGGGGAGTTCCCGGCGCCCGCCCTCGCGGTCGATGAACCGCGTCCCGAGCCGCCGCGCCAGCGTCCCGACGACCGGCCACCGCCCGACCTCCCGCTTCGCCACGAAGGCCACGGGCTCCACGGCCAGCAGCGCGACGACGTCCAGCCAGGAGACGTGGTTGGCGACGACGAGCGTCCCGGCACCGCCGCCGGGCACGCGCAGCGGTACGGGGCCCGCGTCGAGCCGCACCCCGAGCGCCCGCAGGACCCGCCGCGCCCGCGCCCGGGCCGTGTCGCCGTCGGCGAGCCGCTCCCCCAGGGCGAGCGCGCCCCCCACCTCGCGGGCCAGCGCCGCGTACCGCCGCGCGGCCTCGGCGGCGTCGACGCGTACCGCCGCCCGCTCCGCGCAGGAGCGCGGGCAGCCCGCGTCCACGGCCCACGGGTTCACCGGGCCTCCCGGGCGTCGGCGGCGCCGAGGAAGAAGCGGCGGTGCCGCTCGCTCAGCCGCTCGGTGTCGAGCAGCACGAAGAAGTCGGCGGAGTCGAACTCCGGGTCGTGCGCGGGCGCCCCGCACATCCAGGCGCCCAGGCGCAGGTATCCGCGCAGCAGCGGCGGCAGGTCCGCGTACGTGGGCCGGCGCCCGGGGCGCGCGCCCGGCGGGGTCCACGGCCGGTGCGGGTGCACGCGCAGCTCCGGCGGGCCCGCGTGCTTGGCCGTGCCCAGCAGCCAGGCGGCCGCCGCCGCGGCGCCGCCGTCGGCCAGCGGCACGGAGGCGCAGCCGGCGAGGTAGCGGTGGCCGGAGAGCAGGACGTAGCGCGCGAGCGCGGACCACATCAGGTTGATGACGGCGCCGGACCGGTGGTCGGGGTGGACGCAGGACCGCCCGGCCTCGATGGTCGAGGCACGCAGCGCGCCCAGCGCGGTGAGGTCGAACTCGCCCTCGGAGTACGAGCGCTCGCAGCGCCCGGGCGGGACGAGCCGGTAGGTGCCGACGACGGCGCCGCTCGCGGTGTCGGTGATGATCAGGTGGTCCGCGACCGCGTCGAAGGCGTCGACGTCGTGCCCGGGCACGGACGTGTCGAGCGCCGCGCCCATCTCCTCCCCGAACACCTGGAACCGCAGCCGCTGAGCGGCACGCACCTGCTCCTCGGTGTCGGCGATGGAGGGGACGTAGGCGGGGCGGGTCCGGGGAGCGGATATGGATACGGATGCGGACGCGAGTACGGGTACGGGTACGGATGCCGGAGCGGGCGCGGACGTCAGCGGCGTCACGGGTGTCGCGGGCATGACAGTACGTTCTCCGTTCGACGGGTGGTTGCGGCGGGGCGGTGCGGCGAAGGCGACGGCCAGGAAGGGGCAGAGGGGAAGGGGGAGGGGGAAGGAAGGGAAGCGAGCGGTGCGGCGGAGTCCGGCGGAGGGAACGGGGCGGGGCACCCGCCCTCACGGTGACCGCCCCGCCTGAACTGCGCCCAAGCCGCGCACGGCGGTTCGTGCCGACCCTCGTGAGCATCAGGTGAACAGCCGTGGCCGGTACGCCCCGGCGCGTGGCGCCCGCGCGGCGGGTACCGTCGGCTGTCCCCCGCCGGGACCGGCGCGGCGCGCGGCCCGGCCCGGCCGCGCCGAGGAGTACCGGCGGATGACGAGGAAGGAGTCCGCCGATGATGGGCAGCAAGCAGCTGAAGGTCGGTCTGCGGGTCCGGGACCTGAAGCGGTCCGGCGACCTCTATCTGCGCCTCGGCTTCCGGGAACTGCCGAACGAGGGGCCGTCGGCACAGCCGCACCTGCGGTACCTCACCTTCGGCCACACCTGGCTGATCCTCGCCGCGATGGAGGAGCACGGCCACCACGACACCGAGCGCGCGGCGGCAGTCCGCTCGGGCCCGCTCGGCCTGGGCTTCGTGCTCGCCGTGCCGGTGCGGGACCTCGACGCCGCCTACTCCCTGTGGCGCGCGGAGGGCCTGCCGGTCCTCTCCGAACCCGAGGACACGGACTGGGCGCGGATCTTCGTGGGGCTCGACCCGGACGGTTACGAGGTGACGTTCGAGCAGTTCCACGACACGTACCGGGGCGGGGAGTCGGCGTAGGAGCAGGAGGAGAGGCCGATGGCGGACCGCCGCGGAGGAGCAGTGGCGGAGCCGCGGAAGAGCAGCGGCGGAGCCGCGGAAGAGCAGCGGCGGATCGCGGTGTACCGCGCCGCCCGGATGTCCCGTACAAAGAGATCCGGGACCAAGAGATCCGGGATGAAGAGATCCGGCACAGGGAGATCCGGGACAGGGAGAACCGGCGCAGAACAGGGAGATCCGGGACAGGAGGGAGTCCGCCGTGCCGCACCCGCTGCCGCTGGCCGGTGTCACCGTGGTCAGTCTGGAACAGGCCGTGGCCGCGCCGTTCGCCACCCGGCAGCTCGCCGACCTCGGGGCCCGGGTGATCAAGGTGGAGCGCCCGGGCGGGGGCGACTTCGCGCGGCGCTACGACACCACCGTGCACGGCCACGCCAGCTATTTCGTCTGGCTGAACCGCTCGAAGGAATCGCTGGCCCTGGACGTGAAGTCCGCGCCGGGCCGGGAGGTCCTGCGCGAACTGATCGCGTCGGCGGACGTGTTCGTGCAGAACCTCGCGCCGGGCTCCGCCGCGCGCCTCGGCCTCGCGGCGGAGCGGCTCCAGGCCCGCCACCCGTCCCTCGTCACCTGCACGGTCAGCGGCTACGGCACCTCCGGGTCCTGGGCGGGGCGCAAGGCGTACGACCTGCTCGTGCAGTGCGAGACCGGGCTGCTCTCGCTCACCGGCACCCCGGAGGAGGCCGTGCGCGTGGGCATCTCGGTGGCCGACATCGCGGCCGGGATGTACGCGTACAGCGGCATCCTGTCGGCCCTGTACACGCGGGCGACGACCGGGCGGGCCCCGGCGGTGGAGGTGTCGCTGTTCGACGCCCTCGCCGAGTGGATGAGCCAGCCCGCGTACTACACCCGCTACGGCGGCACCCAACCGCCGCGCGTCGGCGCCCGGCACGCCACGGTCGCGCCGTACGGCGTGTTCACCGCGCGCGACGGCCAGGAGGTGCTGCTGTCGGTGCAGAACGAGCCGGAGTGGGCCGCGCTGTGCCGGGTCTTCCTCGGCCGTCCGGACCTCGTCGACGACCCGCGCTTCGCCACCGGCTCCGCCCGGGTCGCGCACCGCGAGGAGCTGGACGCGCTCGTCGCGGCCCGGTTCGCCGCGCTCGACGGCCGGGAGGCGGTGGCGCTGCTCGACGCGGCCGCCATAGCCCACGCGGGCGTCAACACCGTGGCCGAGTTCCTGGAGCACCCGGCGCTGACCGAGCGCGGGCGCTGGCGGGACGTGGACCTTCCCGGCGGCGCGCCGGCCATGCGGGCGCTGGTGCCGCCCGCCGGGCTCTCGGGCGTGGACCCGCGGATGGACCCGGTGCCGGACGTGGGCGAGCACACCGAGAAGATCCTCGCCGAACTCGGCCGCGGCCCGGGCGACATCGCCCTGCTGCGCGCCGAGGGCGTCATCGGCCCCGGGGCGGCACGGTCGTGAGCGCCCTCGACGACCTGTCGCCCGCCGAGCGCCTGGCCGTCACCACGGTGCGGGACTTCGTGGACCGGCGCGTGCGGCCCGTCGTCCGCGCGCTGGAGCACGCCGACACGTACCCCGAGGCCCTGATCGAGGAGATGAAGGAGCTGGGGGTCTTCGGGCTCGCGGTGCCGGAGGAGTACGGCGGCACCCCGGTGTCCACGCCGTGCTTCGTCCTGGTCACGGAGGAGCTGGCGCGGGGCTGGATGAGCCTGGCGGGCGCGATGGGCGGCCACACGGTCGTCGTGAAGCTCCTCACACGGTTCGGCACCGAGGCGCAGCGGGCGCGCTGGCTGCCCCGGCTCGCCACGGGCGAGGTGCGCGCGGCCATGGCCCTGACGGAGCCGGGCGGCGGCTCCGACCTCCAGGCGCTGCGCACCGTGGCCCGGCGCGAGGGCGGCACGTACGTGGTGAACGGTGCCAAGACCTGGATCACCAACGCCCGCCGCGCCGGGCTCATCGCGCTGCTGTGCAAGACCGACCCGGACGCCGAGCCGCGCCACCGGGGCATCTCGGTGCTGCTTGCCGAGCACGGTCCCGGCCTGACGGTCACCCGCGACCTGCCCAAGCTCGGCTACAAGGGCGTGGAGAGCTGCGAGCTGGTCCTCGCCGACTACCGGACGGACGCGGACGCGCTGCTCGGCGGGGTGGAGGGGCGCGGCTTCGGGCAGATGATGCACGGCCTGGAGACCGGGCGGCTCCAGGTGGCCGCGCGGGCGCTCGGCGTGGGCCGGGCCGCGTTCGAGGACGCGCTGCGCTACGCGCGGGAGCGCGAGGCGTTCGGCGAGCCGATCTGGCGGCACCAGTCCGTCGGCAACCTCCTGGCGGACATGGCGACGTCGCTGACGGCGGCGCGCCAGCTCACCTTGTACGCGGCCCGCGAGGCCGACGCGGGCCGCCGGGTCGGCATGGAGGCGGGCATGGCGAAGCTGTGCGCGTCCGAGACCGCCATGAAGGCCGCGCTCGACGCGGTGCGGGTGCACGGCGGGCACGGCTACTCGACGGAGTTCGACGTCGAACGCTACTTCCGCGACGCCCCGTTGATGATCGTCGGCGAGGGCACCAACGAGATCCAGCGGAACGTGATCGTGCGCCAGCTCATCGAGCGGGGCGGCTTGGAGTGACGGCCGGTCCGCCGCGCCCGCCCGGGCGGTCAGGCGCGCCGGGCGGGGCGTTGTCGCTCACACCACGCCGAGGCCCTCGATCAGCACCGCGTTCGGCAGCTCCGCGAACACCTTGCCGGGCACGATCAGCTTGCCCCGGCGGCTGCCGCTGCCGACCAGGACCCACGGCAGGTCGGCGACGGCCGCGTCGACGAGGAGCGGCCAGGCGCCGGGCAGGCCGATCGGCGTGATGCCGCCGTACTCCATGCCCGTCTCGCCGGTGGCGGTGTCCATCGGTGCGAACGAGGCCTTCCGCGCGCCCAGTTGGCGGCGCACGGCGCCGTTCACGTCGACGCGGGCGCGGGACGGGACCACGCACGCGGCGAGCGTGGTCCCGCCGCCGCGCTTGCCGGCGACGACGACGCAGTTCGCGGACTGGTCGAGCAGTTCGGGGCCGTAGCGCTCGACGAACGTGGCGGTGTCCGCCCACTCGGGCTCCGTGTCGACGTGGACCAGCTCGTCGGCGGGCACGGGTCCGCTCCAGCCGCGCACGGCGTCGGCGACGGGGGTGACGAGCAGGTCGAGGGCCTGCGGGGCGGGGCGGACGGTGTCGAAGTCTCCGATGGGGGCGCGCATGTCCGCACGGTAACAGGGGCGTTGGGCCCGACCGGGCCCTGCCGGGCCAGGTTCCGGCTGCCCTCGCCCGGGCGGACACTCGCTACGGTTTCGCCCTGCTGCGGGGCGCAGTGGATCGTGGTCGACAGTTTCCCGCGTCCCCGGACGAGAGCGCCCTCCAAGGGGCGCGGGGAACTGCGCGCCCAGCCGACAAAAACCCGCAGACGCGTCTGCGGGGTGACCCGGCAGACGCGTCTGCGGCTGTTCCCTGGTTGCTCGCGCAGTTCCCCGCGCCCCCAAACAGGGCGCCCCCGCAAGGGGCGCGAGGAACTGCGCGCCCAGTCGGCGCAAACCCGCAGACGCGTCTGCGGGGCGACCCGGCAGACGCGTCCGCGGCTGTTCCGTGGTTGCTCGCGCAGTTCCCCGCGCCCCCAAACAGGGCGCCCCGGCACACCGTGGCGGCTCACTCGGTGCGGGGTCGCGAGGACGACGTGGTGAGCGGCCCGAAGACGGCGACGGCCCGCTGGTCATCGGTGAGCGGCGGGGCGCACTGGGCGTCCACGCCCTCACACGCGCCCTTCCACCCCATGAACCGCGACCCGTCACCGGGCACCGCCGTCAGGGTCAAGGAGGGGTTCCGGACGACGTAGGAGCACCTGGGTCCAGCGCAGTCGTCCAAGCCGGACACGCTCACGCTGCCCGTGCCGCCCGCCCGTTGCTCGACACCCACGAGGACGCTGGCGTAGCCGGTCCCCGACAGCTTCGCGAAGGACGTCGACCCGCCCCAGCCCGCGGTCAGCCGGGCCGTGAGTTCGCCGACCCCGCCCGGCCGGAAGGCCACGGTCACCGAGCAGGACGTCTGCCGCCCGGGGCCCAGCTCCATCGAGGTGCAGTCGTCGGTGACGACCTGGAAGGCGTCCGACCCCGTCAGCTCCACCGTGTCCACGGTCGAGACCTTGGAGCCGGGGTTCGCCACGGTGAAGGTCCGGGTCTCCGGCCTGCCCTCCTGGGCGCCGACGCCGAGGCCTGCCGCGCCGCCGTCGGCGCCGAAGCCGGCCAAGGTGTCGCGGAAGACGGCGGAGCCGGGGGTCACGACGGGAGTGGCCGGCTTCTCGCCGTCGGTTCCGCCTGATCCGCCCCGCTCGCCCTTCCGGCCGTCCCGGCCGCCTTTGCCCTTTTCGCCTTGATTGCCGCTTTCACCCTTTTTACCCTGGGCGCCGGGATCACCCTTGTTGCCCTCGCGCCCGGGCCCGCCGGGGGGCACCCCGCCGCTGCCCTCGCCGCCGCCGCTGCTCCCGCCCGGCTTCTGCCCCGTGCCGTTCCCGTCGTTCCCACCGTTCCCACCGTTCCCGGCCTTGCCGTCTGTCCCACCCTTCCCGCCGCCGGAGGACGGGTCCGCCGAGGTGCCGCCGGACACGCCCGGCGGCTTGCCCCGCCCCTCGTCGTCGGGCCCGGTCAGGCCCAGGGCGTCCAGCGCGAACCCGCCCACCACGACCGCGGCCAGCCCGGCTCCCGCGACCACCGCCGCCCGGCGGATGCGGTGCCCGCGCCGGGACGGCGGGCGGCGAGGCGGGGCGGGGCCGTTCGGGCCCGCGACGACGAACGCGAGGTTCTCCCGGGTGCGCTCCGCGCCCTCCTCGTCGGCCAGCCGGTCCCTGATGTCCAGGGCCCTCTCCAGCTCCTCCCGGGCCTCCTCGGCGCGGTCCTGGAAGAAGAGCAGCGTGCCCCGCTGGTGGGCGAAGTAGGCCTCGGCGACGGCGTCCTGCTGAGCGCGCGCCGCCTCCAGGCCGCAGGCGGCCACGCGCTGCCACGTCTCCCAGCGGCCCTGGACGAACAGGACCGGCTCCACCGCCCGCACGATGTGGATCACGGCCTGCCACTCGCGGGCGCCCGCCGCGTACCCCAGCAGCCCGACCGCCGACTCCAGCGCGGTGTGCGCCTCCTCACCGACGGCGGGGCGCTCCCGGAACCACTCCACGAGCCCGCGCTCGGCCGTGGCGAGCGCGAAGTACCCGAGCAGCAGCCCGCGGTAGGTCCCGCCCTTGCACACCGGCAGCCCGAAGCGGTCGTCCGGGTGCTCGACGAGGCCCTTGCGGTGCAGCGAGTCCAGGACCGTGGTCACGTACGCGACGTCGGCCATCGCCGCCACCAGCGTGGCGGGGATCAGCGCCCCGGCGGCGAAGGCGCACACGGCCAGGACGCGCCGCTCGTCCGCGGTCAGCGCGTCGACGCTGAGCCGGTCGAGCTCGCCGGGGTCCCGTTCGGCCACGGCGGCCAGCGAGGCCAGGGTGTGTTCGCCGGACGTGACAAGGGCGGCGGTCTGGCGGAGGTGCAGCGGCTGGCCCTGGACCGCGCCGACCAGGTCGTACGCGGCCTGCGCCTCCTCCGGCCGGATCACCCGGCCCAGCTCCCGGGCGAGCAGCGACACGCCGGCGGCCCGCACGAGGCCGCCCAGGTCGTGCACGGCCCCGCCCTCGCCGAGCACCGGCTCCCCGGAGCCGATGACCAGGGCGCAGCCGGGCAGCATCCGGCGTACGTAGGCGAGTTGGCTCTCGGTGAGGGTCACGTCGTCCAGGGCGACGAGGGCGTTGGCATGCCCGAGGACCTGGGCGCACTGCTGGGTGGTCAGCCGCACCGGCTCCTCGGAGGCCTCGGCGGGCCGGAGGGTGTAGAGCTCGGAGACCAGGCGCTGGAGGAGGTCGTCCAGGCCGAAGTCGCCCACCTTCAGATACACATGGGGCTCGGTGGCACCGCGGGCGTGGCCGAGCGCGACGAGGTGCCGCAGGAGGGTGGTCTTGCCGTAGCCGCACGGGGCGTGGAAGTTCACCGCTTCGCGGTTCTCCACGGCGGTGTGGGCGAGGCGCACCGCCGCGTCGCGCCCCATGAGGAAGGGCTGCGGCAGTCCCCGCGTGCGGGCGGGGCCGAGCGGGTCGGTGGCGGCGGTGCGCACCCGCGCGCGGGCGATACGGGCGCCGAGCGCGGTGTCGATGATCAGGGTGTGGGTTCCGCAGACAACGGTACTCATGGGTACTCCGTGCTTGCCTCTGGAGCTTCGGCACGCCGGTACGCCGTGTGGGGCCGGGGCCTCGCGGCCGGGAGCGGCGAGCCCGCGTCCGCTGCCCCCGCCGCGGGTCCGGGGGCGGGCTCTCAGTGGACGTCCAGGACCAGCGGGTCCGGATGCTGCTTCCGCATATTCCTCCGGGAAGGGCCACCGCCAGAAGGGCGCACACCGGGGCGCGGAAGCACGCCACCGAGGGGCGCGCGCCGGGTGCGGGGCGCCCGGGGTACGTGGCGCGCGCGGGGCACGTGTGCCGCTCCGCGGTCGGCGCGCGGCGCCGCGACGGACCGGGGCGCCATGGCGCGTACGACGTTCTCCGTACGACCCGGCGCACGCGGGCGGCGTCCACTCCGTACGACCCTGCACGCCCCGGGCAGCGTCCACTCCGTACGACCCGGGGTGCGGGCGGCGTCGGCTCAGTACGACCCGGCGTGCGCGGGTGGCACCGCCACCGACATCGTCATCTCCACCGGTTCGGCGCCCTTGTTGTGGTACCCGTGCCGCACGTTGGCCTCGAAGCTCGCCGAGGACCCGGCGGGCACCAGGTGCTCCGTGCCGTCCACGACGAGGGTCAGCTCCCCGGAGCGCACGTGCAGCAGCTCCATGGTGCCCGGCGGGTGCGCGTCGGAGTCGCTGCCGTCGCCGGGCATCAGGTGCCACGTCCACAGCTCGAAGGGGCCGCGCGCCTCGGTGCCGACGAGCAGCGTGGTGCTGGAGCCCGCCTCGGTGGACCACATCCGCACCGCCTGCTCGGGCGGTACGACGCGCACGTGCGGGCCCTGCTCGTAGTCGAGCAGCGTGGTGATGCTGATGCCGAGGGCGTCGGCGAGCTTCACGGTGGTGCCGACGCTGGGGTTGGTGCGCGCCTGCTCGATCTGGATGATCATGCCGCGGCTGACGCCGGAGCGGGCCGCCAGCGCGTCGAGCGTGAAGCCCCTTTCACCGCGCCAGCGTTTGAGGTTGCGCGCGAGGGACTGCGTGAGCTGATCGAGATCTGACAAGGCCGACCCATTCCGTCCAATATCTTGGATGACACAGTTCACTCTGCTGAACTACGGTGTGGTGCATCCGAAGGTTCCGCATGGTCCACCACACTGTACTGCGAGGCTCTGATGACAGCACTGTTCGCCCTGGCCACGAGCCTGTTGTGGGGGCTGGCCGACTTCGGCGGCGGGCTGCTGACCCGGCGCCTGCCCGCTCTGACGGTGGTCGTGGTGTCCCAGTGCCTGGCGGTGGCCGTGCTCGGGGTGGTGGTCGTGGCCAGTGGCGGCTGGAGCGAGTGGGGGCCGCGGCTGTGGTTCGCCGTCGGCGCGGGCCTGGTGGGTCCGGTCGCGATGCTCGCCTTCTACAAGGCGCTCGCGCTCGGCCCGATGGGCGTGGTCTCGCCGCTGGGCTCCGTCGGCGTCGCGGTGCCGGTGGGCGTCGGCCTCTTCCTCGGCGAGCGGCCCGGTCCCGGGCAGTTCGCGGGCATCGCGGTGGCCGTCGCGGGCATCGTGCTCGCGGGCGGGCCCGAGCTGCGCGGCGCGCCGGTGCGGCGCCGGGCGGTCCTGCTCACGCTGCTCGCGGCGTTCGGCTTCGGCGCCGTCATGGCCCTGATCGCGGAGGCGTCGACCACCGTCCCGGGCCTGTTCCTCGCGCTGTTCGTGCAGCGCGTGACGAACGTCCTCGCGGGCGGCACCGCGCTGTACGTCACCGTGCGGCGCGGCGGCAGGGCCCTGCCGGAGGGCGCGGGCCCGAGCGCGGTGTGGTCCGCGCTGCCCGCCCTGGCCTTCGTCGGCCTCGCCGACGTCGCCGCCAACGGCACGTACGCGCTCGCGGCCCGCTCCGGCCCGGTCACCGTCGCCGCCGTCCTCGCCTCCCTCTACCCCGTCGTCACCGCGCTCGCCGCGCGCGGCGTCCTCAAGGAGCGGCTGCGCGGGGTGCAGGCGGCGGGAGCGGGCCTGGCGCTGGTGGGGACGGTGCTGCTGGCGACGGGGTGAGGCGGGGCGGGGCCGGCGGAAGCAGCGCACCGGGGCCGGGGCGGCAGCGGGAGCCCATGCCCGGCCGGGAGCCGGGCCACGGCGGAGTCGAGGCCTCCGCCCGGTCCGCGGCCGGAGCGGGACGCGGCGGCGCTACCCGCTCCCCTCCGCGTCGGACAGCTCCCCCAGCCGCTCCAGAGCCGGTTCGTCCAGCTCCCCGAGCGCCAGCAGCTGCTCCGGGGTGACGCCCTCCGGGATCGGCACCGGGGCGGGCGTCCGCAGCGGCGGCTGCCAGCCCCGCTCCGCGCACCACGTCCGTACGACGCGCGCGGGCGCCCCGGCCACCACGGCGTGGTCGGGCACCTCGCCGCGCACCACCGCCCCGGCCGCGACCACCACGTTGCGGCCGAGCCGGGCGCCCGGCAGGATCACCGCGCCGGTGCCGACCCAGCAGCCGGAGCCGATCTCGACCGGCTCCATGCGGGGCCACTGCTTGCCGATCGGCGTGTGCGGGTCGTCGTAGGAGTGGTTGGTCGACGTCACGTACACGTACGGCCCGAAGTAGCAGTCGTCCCCGATCGTCACCGACGTGTCGGCGATCACGTGGCTGCCGCGGCCGAGGACCACGCCGTCGCCGATGCGCAGGATCGGGTCCGGGCCGAGGTCCAGGTCGGGCATCAAGCCGGCGGTCAGCGTGACCTGCTCGCCCACGATGCAGTGCGCGCCGAGCCGGATCCAGGGGGCGCCGAAGACCGTGCCCTGCGGGAAGGCCAGCTTGGTGCCCTCGCCGATCGCGCCGAACCTGAGCCGCCCCGGCCGCCGCGCGGTCACCGCGCCGGTGCGCTGCACCCAGGCCCAGCCCGCGTGGACGGCGCGCTGGGCGGCGCCGCGCCGCCAGGCGGCGAGGGATGAGAACACGTTCTTGTTCCGGGGCACGGGCTCACGTTACTCAGCCCCGCGCGGGGCGAGCACACCCCCCGCCTGTGATCTTCGCCCCACGACCCGGCCCGCGGGCGGCCGTCCCGTACGGTTCGCTCAGGCGCGACGGACGGACGCATCCGAGGAGTGAGCGATGAACCACCAGGCACTCGTCATGGGCATCGGCGGCAAGGAGCCCCGTATCGACCCGGAGGCCTTCACCGCCCCCACGTCCGTGGTCATCGGCGAGGTGACCCTGGGCGCGGGCGCGAGCACCTGGTACGGGGCCGTGCTGCGCGCCGACTGCGGGCCGATCGAGGTCGGCGCGGACAGCAACATCCAGGACAACTGCAGCGTGCACGTGGACCCGGGCTTCCCGGTGACCATCGGCGAGCGGGTCTCGGTCGGCCACAACGCGGTCGTGCACGGCTGCACGATCGAGGACGACTGCCTCATCGGCATGGGCGCGACGGTCCTCAACGGCGCGGTGATCGGCGCCGGTTCGCTCGTCGCCGCGCAGGCGCTGGTCCCGCAGGGCATGGTGGTGCCGCCGGGGTCGCTCGTGGCGGGCGTCCCCGCGAAGGTGAAGCGCCCGCTCACGGAGGAGGAGCGCGCGGGCATCTCGCTCAACGGCACGATGTACGCGGAGCTGGCGAAGACGCACCGCCAGGCGCACGCGGAGCGGCCCGCGTAGCCCCGAGGGGGCGACACGGGCCCCGGAAGCCCCGGGAGGCCGCTGTTCGACCAGCTCAGTCCGCGACGGCGGCGGCCGTCGCGGGCACGGCCTCGCCCGCGCCGCTCCCCGGGCCGCTCGCGCCGCCGCCCGCACCGCCCGGACCGCTCGCGTCGCTTCCCGCACCGCTCGCGTCGTTCTCCGCCGCGATCTTCCGCGCCCGCCGCTTCATCAGCAGCATGGAGCCGAGCCCGATGAGCACGGCGAGGCCGAGACCGACGTACGAGAAGCGCTTCAGCCAGTCCTCGGCGACCACGCCGATGCAGTAGATGACGGCGGTGGTGCCGCCCGCCCAGACGATGCCGCCGAGGACGTTGGCGACGAAGAACTTCCAGTACGGCATGCGCAGGACACCTGCGAGCGGGCCCGCGAAGATGCGGAGCAGCGCGACGAAGCGGCCGAAGAAGACCGCCCACATGCCCCACTTCCGGAAGGACCGCTCGGCGCTGCCGACGTTGGCCTCGCTGAAGTGCTTGGGGAACTTGCCCCCGAGCCAGGCGAGCAGCGGCCTGCCGCCCTTGCGGCCGATGGCGTAGCCGATGGAGTCGCCGATCACCGCGCCCGCGGTGGCGCAGGCACCGAGGACGACCGGGTTCACGTCCCCGTGCTGGGAGGACAGGAGCGCCGCCGAGACGAGGACGATCTCGCCGGGCAAGGGGATGCCGAGCGACTCCAGGCCGATGACGATGCCGACGAGCGCGTAGACGCTGACAGCCGGTACGTTCTCCAGCCACTCCTGGACGTGCAACCCCGGTTCCTTCCGTGTGCGGTCGACTCCCCCGGCGCGCACCGTGATCACGCGCGCCGGGGCAGCCTACCTGCCCACTTCCCGGCTCCCGTGCCCCGCCTCAGCGTCCCGGGACGGCGCACGCGACGGCCTCGGCCCCGGCGTCGCAGTCCTCGCGCCCCGCCCACGCGGCAGCGGACTCCCGCGTCCGGGCGCGCTCGTCCTCGTGGCGCTGGTACGCCGTGCCGCCGCAGATCCCGACGGTGATCAGTACGACCATGAGCGCCTGGCTCCACGCGGTGACCGGAGCCCGGTTCCGGGTGGCGACGACGGCGGCGAGCACGGCCCCGCCGCCGACCACCGCCGCGGCGACGAGATAGCCGCCGAGACGGTCGAATTCGGCGTCCGCCTCCGGGTCGAGGGTGAAGCCCGAGTCGATCCACACGGCCAGGATCCCGGCGAGGACGAGCACTTCGGCCAGGAGGAGGCCGAGGGCCGCCCCGATGTCGGCGCCGGTACCGGCACGGGGGCGGACGGAGTCGTCCGGGGCGGGCGGCGCGGTCGGCAGAGGCATACGCGTCATGATCACCGCCCGGCTGCCGCACCCGCCTGAGTACGGATACTCAGGACTTCCCGGTCGCCCAGGGTTCCGGGGTCACCGGGGGTCGTTGGGCCGGAGCGTCCAGGTCACCGACATCTCGCCGGTGACGGCGCCGTCCTCCCGCGTGATGTCGATCCGCACCGGGAACTCGGGGCGCCTGCCCGCGTCGAGTTCGGCGACCACCTCGGCGGCAGGCCGGCCGAGCGTCGCGGTGGCCTTCACCGTCCCCATCGCGAGCTTCTTGTACGCGATGTCCGCGCGCACCGCGAGCGGCACGGCCCGCGAGAGCTGGTCGCCGAAGGCGGCGAGCACGATGGCCCCGCTCGCGGACTCCCCCAGCGTGAACATCGCCCCGGCGTGCGGCCCGCCCACGTGGTTGTGGTAGTCGCCCTGATCCGGCAGCACGACCACGGCCCGCTCGGGCGTCGTCTCGACGAACTCCAGGTTGAGGGTCCGGGCCATCGGCACGGTGGCGGCGAGCATCTCGCCGATCGACATCTGGTCAGCGCTCATGCCCGGAGGTTACCCACGAGTAGGCAATCTTGGCCAGACGCGGGCGCACATCGGACATGTGGAGCGCGGAGGGCCGTACCACCCCACGCGGGGCCGCTCCAGGGCCAGTTGCGGGGGCCCCGGCGACGGCCCCGTAGGGTTTCCGCCATGAGCCCGCAGGATCAGAATCCGTACCAGCAGCCCGGCTATCAACAGCCGAACCCGTACCAGCAGCCGGGATACCAGCAGCCCCATCCGTACCAGCAGCCGGCCGCGGGCCCGCAGGGTGGGTGGAGCGCGCCCACCGCGCCGTCGGGCGTGCCGCAGGCTCCGGTCGGAACCGGCGGAGGCGGCACCGGGGGCGGGGGCGGGAACAGGACCAAGGTCATAGCCATCGCCGCGGCGGCGGCCGTGGTGGTGGCCGCGGGCGTGACCGGCTTCCTGGTCCTCGGCGGCGACGACGACAAGGACGACGCCCGGCCCGAGGCCGCACCCACGAAGGCGGCGCCGACGCCGGACGACGGCGACGACGACGAGCGCGGGACGGACGGCGACCCGAAGCCGACGATCCCCGGTTGGCACGTGGTGGTGAACGCCAAGTGGGGCACCGCCTTCGACGTGCCGCCGGACTGGCAGCCCCAGGGCCCCGGCTTCGCCATCAACATGGAGGACCACAAGACCGGCAAGCCGGTCGCGGCCATGGGCTCCCCGGCCCTCCTGAAGCCGAAGTGGTGCACGCACGACGACGACAAGGACGGCCGCTTCGAGGACGTCGAACTCGGCGCCACGGGCACGAAGGGCGCGCGGGGGGCGAAGAACACCGACGAGGTCGCGATCAACACGGTCGGCTGGTGGATCTACGGCGGGTACACCCAGCCGGACAAGAAGAGCTTCACCCTCGACGAGAAGGCCCAGCCGTACACCACCAAGTCGGGGATCAAGGGCAGCATCGCGTGGGCGCGTTCGACGAACACGCCGCAGCGGGGCAAGTGCGCGTCCGACGGCAAGGCGATCTCGTTCGGGTTCAAGAACTCCGCGGGCGACTTCGTCTCCTGGAACCTCTACGGGGCGAAGGACGTGAAGGAGGAGATCCCGACCGACACCATCATGAAGATCCTCAGCACGGTACGCCTGCACGGGAAGCCGACGGCCTCCTGAGCCCGGATTCTGACCGGCCCACGTCAAATCTTCACGAGTTCGTCACCGCTTGGTACGGGCCCTGGCCCGGTGCCCGTCCACCGCTCGACCGAGCGTGGCGACCGGGCCTGAAGCCCCTCTATGGTTACTGGCCATGTGGCCAGAACAGCAGCCGCCCGGGGGCGCGCAGAACCCGCAGGACCAGAACCCGTACCAGCAGCCGGGGTACCAGCAGCCCAACCCCTACCAGCAGCCCGGGTACCAGCAGCCGAACCCGTACCAGCAGCCCGCGGGGCCGCACACGGGCGGGCAGCAGCAGTGGGGCGCGCCCACCGTTCCGCTGGGGGCGCCGCAGCCCGGCGGCCCCGACGCGGGCGGCGGCCACGGCGGCGGTGGCGGCGGCAACAGGACCAAGGTCACGGCCATGGTCGCGGCGGCGGCCGTGGTGGTGGCCGCGGGCGTGACCGGCTTCCTGGTCCTCGGCGGCGACGGCGACGACAAGGCGGACAAGGCGGGCACCAAGCCGTCCAAGTCCGCCACGAAGAAGCCGGACCCCAAGCCGTCGGACGACGACAACCCGCGCGGCGTCGACGGCGACCCCAAGCCGACGGTCCCGGGCTGGCAGGTCGTGGTGAACCCCAAGTGGGGCACCGCCTTCGACGTACCGCCGGACTGGGACGTGAAGACCCCGGACACGTTCATCGGCTTCGAGGACCACAACAAGGGTGACGGCAGCAAGCCGCTCATCATCATGTCCGCGCCCGCCGTCTACAAAGAGAAGTGGTGCACGTCCGACGACGACAAGGACGGGGAGATGGACGACTCCTCGCTCGCCACCGTCGGCACCAAGGGCCAGAACGGTGCCAAGAACACCAAGGACGTCGCCCGCAACGACTCGGCGTGGTGGGTGTTCGGCGGCTACACGGGCCAGAAGAAGGCCGACAAGAAGAAGATCAAGATCGGCAAGGTGGAGTCGTACACCACCAAGTCCGGTATCCGGGGCAGCCTCGCGACCACCGTGTCGGTGGGCGACCCCGGCTCGGGCAAGTGCGACACGAACGGCAAGGCCACCACGTTCGCCTTCAAGAACACCGAGGGTGACTACGTCGCCTGGACGCTGCACGGCGCGAAGGGCGTGAAGGAGGAGGTCTCCGACACCCTGGTGAGGAAGATCCTCGCCACCGTCCGGCTGCACGGGGGCCCCGAGGAGTCCTGACCCGCCCGACCCCGTTCCCCACCGCCCGCCGCCCCGGTGGCGGGCGGTGGGGTCAGCCGATGCTGAACGCGCCCTCCGGGGGCTCGGGCGAGGCCACGGCGTCCGCGTCCCGCACGGGCCGCGCGTCCCCGAGGAAGCGGCGCAGCGCGGCCCCGTGCACCACCCGCGCCGGGAACACGTCCGCCCGGGTGCGTCGTACCAGCGCGTCGACGTCCAGGGGCCGGTGCGCGGCGACCAGGACCGCGTTGCCGAAGCGCCGCCCGCGCAGCAGCGCGGGTTCGGCGATCAGCGCCAGCTCCGCGAAGCGCTCGGCGAAGGTGGCCACTTGGGAGCGGAGGAAGGCGAACGGCGCGCCGTCGGCGAGGTTCGCCGCGTAGACGCCGTCGGCGCGCAGGGCCCGCTCGACGGCGCCCGCGTACGCGTCCGAGGTGAGGTGCGCGGGCACCCGCGAGCCGCCGAAGACGTCCCCCACCACCACGTCCGCGCTCCCGGCGGGGGCCGCCTCCAGCCAGGCCCGGGCGTCCGCGCCGTGCAGGCGGATCGGCTCGCCCGCGGGCAGCGGCAGTTCCTCCACGACGAGGCGCAGCAGCGCGCGGTCGGCGTCGACGACGTCCTGCCGTGAGCCGGGCCGGGTCGCGGCGACGTAGCGGGGCAACGTGAGCGCGCCGCCGCCGAGGTGCACGGCGTCGAGCGGGCGCCCGGCCGGGGCGACGGTGTCCAGGACGTGAGCGAGCCTGCGCGCGTACTCGAACTCCAGGTACGTGGGCTCGTCCAGGTCGACGTACGACTGCGGGGCGTCGTCGACGGTGAGCATCCAGGCGCGGGCCCGGTCCACGTCGGGCAGCAGCTTGGCGGTGCCGTGGTCGACGACGCGGGTGACGGGCACGGCCTCGCCGGCCTCATGGACCTCGCCGCCCTCTTGGGGATCGCCGCCCTCGTGGGCCTCGCCGGTCTCTTGGGGATCACTGTCCTCGTGGGCCTCGTTCGACCCCATGGGCACCCCCGCCCTCACGGGCGTCGCCGCCGTCCTCGCCGCCGCTCCCGTCGCGCTCCTCGGGGACGGTGCCGGGCTCCGGCACGGGCTCGGTGCCGGGTATCGGCGCGGGATCGGGGGCGTCGGCAGGCAGGTCCACCGGACCATTGTGCCCGGGTGCCGGGGGGCGAGGGAGCCGTCGGCCGGACAGCTGTTGTCGGGCCGACGGGGCGGGGACGGCGGGGGTGGGTGATGGTGCGGTGCGCCGCCGGGGGGGCGGTACGTCGCGCCGGGTCCGGCCGTACGGCTCGGTGGCTCGGAGGCTCGGCGGACGCAACGGCTCGGCGGCTCAGAGGACGCCATGGCTCAGCCCTCCACGGCTCCACCGGCCCCGGCCTAGCAGCACGGTCGCGGGCCTGCCCGACGGCCTGGGCGAGCCCGGCGGCGCGGCCGTGGCAGGACGCGACAGGACCCCGTGGGGGGGGCAGTGACGTGGGCCCGGCTGCTCGGGCGGCCGGGCCCACGTCACCTCACCGGGGCGTCAGGCGACAGCCGTCACCGTGCCGGCGCCCACCGTCCGCCCGCCCTCGCGGATCGCGAAGCCGAGGCCGGGCTCCAGCGGGACGTCCCGGCCGAGTTCCACGGTCATGGTGACCGTGTCGCCGGGGCGGGCGACGGCCGCCTCGCCGAGGTCGATGTCCCCGACGACGTCCGCGGTGCGGATGTAGAACTGCGGCCGGTAGCCCGTCGACACCGGGGTCGAGCGCCCGCCCTCCCGGGCGGACAGCACGTACACCTGGGCGGTGAAGCGGCGGCTGGGCCGGGTGCTGCCGGGCGCGGCGACGACGTGCCCGCGGCGGACGGCATCGCGGGGCACCCCGCGCAGCAGCAGCGCCACGTTGTCGCCCGCCTGCGCGGACTCCATGGCCTTGCCGAACGTCTCCAGGCCGGTCACGACGGTCTCCATGTCGTCTCCGGGCCCGCCGGAGCCTCCGGAGGCGCCGAGGACGGCGACCCGGTCGCCGACGTGGACGGTGCCGCGCTCGACGGCGCCGGTGACGACCGTGCCCCGGCCGGTGATCGTGAGGACGTTCTCCACCGGCAGCAGGAACGGCGCGTCCACGTACCGCTCCGGCATCGGCACGTACGTGTCCACGGCGTCGAGCAGCGCCTCGATCGAGGCCGTCCACCGCGGGTCGCCCTCCAGCGCCCTGAGGCCCGAGACGCGGACCACCGGCGCGGCGTCGCCCCCGTAGCCGTGCGCGGTCAGCAGGTCGCGCACCTCCAGCTCGACGAGGTCGGTGAGCTCCTCGTCCCCGGCGTCCGCCTTGTTCAGCGCCACGACGACGTGGTCGACGCCGACCTGGCGGGCCAGCAGCACGTGCTCGGCGGTCTGCGGCATGATCCCGTCGACCGCCGAGACGACGAGGATCGCGCCGTCCAGCTGCGCGGCGCCGGTGACCATGTTCTTGACGTAGTCGGCGTGGCCCGGCATGTCCACGTGCGCGTAGTGCCGGGTGTCGGTCTCGTACTCGACGTGCGCGATGTTGATGGTGATGCCGCGCCGCGCCTCCTCGGGCGCGCGGTCGATGCGGTCGAAGGGCACGAACGTGCCGGTGCCGCGCTCGGCGAGGACCTTGGTGATGGCGGCGGTCAGGGTGGTCTTGCCGTGGTCGACGTGGCCCATCGTGCCGATGTTGAGGTGCGGTTTCGTGCGGACGTACGCCGTTTTGGACATGCTCGTTCCAGCTCCGGAACTCGAAAGGTGAGGTCCGCGGCACACGGCCGTCGGACGGGGACCCCGGGGGCCTGGCCGACCCTCCCCCTGCGGGGTCCGCCGGAGTGTCCGGGGAGGGTCAGCGTCGGGCGCCGTCAAGAGGAGAAGCGGCAGCCTCGACAGCGTCCGCGACTGCGGACGGAGCTGAGGGGGAGGCGTGCCGGAACATGTCGACGATCATGGCTGACGGGCCGTCGTCCGTCGAATGATTTTCTGCGACGCACCGGTCACGTACGGCAGTTGCGTCCCGCGTGCCTCTGATGTTCTTCAGGGCCTCGCGCGGGCACCAGCCGATGGCCTTGCGGACGACGTCGGGGCGCGGGGTGCCCGTGAGGACGGGTCGCGCCAGGTCACGGCGGATCGGCGAGGCCAGGCCGAGGAACGGAGCGGCGTCCTTCATGTACGCGCGCATCCGTGCGGCGCGGGCCGGATCGGCCGCCTCCGCGAAGGTCGTGGTGAGCCGGTCCACGACGGTGTCGGCGAGTGAACTGAGCGGCACTGTGACGCTCATGAGACGCACCATACGGCGATCAGACACGTCTGTCGGTTAATCTCCCCGGATGCTCGATACCGCCGCAACCCCGCCGCCGCGCCTCGCCGTGCGCTGCACCCGGGTGCTGCTCTCGCCGTGGTCGCGGCTGTCCCTGCTCGTGCTGCTGCTGGCCGCGGCCGGCACGGGCGTGCTGCTCTTCGAGCCGCAGCGGCTGCTCTCCGACGGCTGGCCGGCGCAGCTCACCGGGGCCGCCGCGGTAGGCGTGTTCGCGGTGGCGTACGGCATGTGCACCGTGGCGTTCGTGCCGCGGCCGCTGCTCAACCTCGCGGCGGGCGCGCTGTTCGGCGCGCAGGCGGGGCTCGCCGCGGCGGTCGCGGGCACGGTCCTCGGGGCCGGTGTCTCCTTCGGGCTCGGCCGGCTGCTGGGCCAGGACGCGCTGCGGCCGCTGCTGCGGGGGCGCTGGCTGAAGGCCGCCGACGGCCAGTTGAGCCGGCACGGCTTCCGCTCGATGCTGGCGGCGCGCCTCTTCCCCGGCGTGCCGTTCGCGGCGGCCAACTACTGCGCGGCCGTCTCCCGCATGGGGCTGCTCCCCTTCCTCCTCGCCACGGCGATCGGCTCGGTCCCGAACACGGCGGCGTACGTGATAGCGGGCGCCCGCGCCGACACCCCGACGTCCCCCGTGTTCCTGCTCGCGATGGGCTTCATCGCGGTGTCGGCGCTGGGCGGCGCGGCGGTGGCCTGGCGCAAGAGGCACCGGCTGCGCGGCGGGCTCTGACCCGGCGGGGCCCGCCGCGTCACCTCACAGGGCTTCGAGGACCGTGGCGTTGGCGAGACCGCCGGCCTCGCACATGGTCTGCAGGGCGTACCGCGCCCCGCGGGCCCGCATGGCGTGCACCAGCGTGGTCATCAGCCGGGTGCCGCTGGCGCCCAGCGGGTGGCCGAGGGCGATGGCGCCGCCGTGGACGTTCACCTTCCGCTCGTCGGCGCCGGTCTCCCGCAGCCAGCACAGGACGACGCTCGCGAACGCCTCGTTGACCTCGAACAGGTCGATGTCGCCGAGGGCCAGGCCCGCCCGGCGCAGCACCTGCTCGGTCGCGGGCAGGATGCCGGTGAGCATCAGGAGCGGGTCGGAACCGGCGACGGCGAAGCTGTGCAGGCGGGCGAGCGGGCGCAGCCCGAGCCGGGCGGCGTTCTCGCTGGTGGTGATGAGCACCGCCGAGGCCCCGTCATTGAGGGGGCTGCTGTTGCCCGCGGTGACCGACCAGTCGATCTGCGGGAAGCGCTCGGCGAAGGCGGGGTCCTCGTAGGCGGGCCTGAGCCCGGCGAGGACCTCGGGCGTGGTGGCGGGGCGTACGGACTCGTCGCGGGTGACGCCGTCGAGCGGCGCGACCTCGGCGTCGAAGAGCCCGCCCTCCCAGGCGCGGGCGGCCTTCTGGTGCGAGCCGGTGGCGAAGGCGTCCATCTCGTCGCGGCCGATGGACCACTTGGCGGCGATGAGTTCGGCGCTGATGCCCTGCGGGACGAGCCCCTCGGGGTAGCGCTCGGCGATGCCGGGGCCGAAGGGGTCGGCGCCCGCGGGCACGTTCGACCACATCGGTACGCGGCTCATGGACTCCACGCCGCAGGCGATCGCCATGTCGTAGGCGCCGGCGAGCACGCCCTGCGCGGCGAAGTGCACGGCCTGCTGGGAGGAGCCGCACTGGCGGTCCACGGTGGTGGCGGGCACGGACTCCGGGAAGCCCGCGGACAGGGCGGCGTACCGGGTGGTGTTCATGGCCTGTTCCGCGACCTGGTCGACGCAGCCGCCGATCACGTCGTCGATCCGGGCCGGGTCCACCCCGGCGCGCCCGACGAGCGTCCGCAGGGTGTGGGCGAGGAGGTCGACGGGGTGCACGTGGTGGAGGGAGCCGCCCGGCTTGCCCTTGCCGACGGGGGTGCGTACCGCTTCGACGATGACGGCGTCGCGCATGGGAGATGCCTCTCGCGCAGGCCGGGCCGCGGGCCCGGCGGGCTGGGTGAGTTTGAAAACTGGACGCACTGACGTACTCCACGGTAACCAAGTGCGTTGGTTTTTCCAACCCACCCTTAGACTCGTCTCCATGCGCCGTACGCCGACCACGCCCGAGATGCCCGCGACGCCTGGGACACCTGCCGAGGCTGGTGGTGTCACTGGCGGAGCCGCCGGTACCACTGGTGCCGCCGGTACCGCTGGTACGGGCACCGCCGCTGCCGTGAAGGGTCCGCGCCCCTGCACCATCGCCGACACGCTCGCCCTCGTCGGGGAGAAGTACTCGCTGCTCGTCCTGCGCGAGGTCTTCCTGGGGGCGCGCCGCTTCGACCAGCTCGTCCGCAACACGGGGGCGCCGCGTGACGTCCTGACGGCGCGGCTGCGCCGCCTGGTGGAGGCGGGGGTCCTGGAGAAGGTCCGCTACAGCGAGCGCCCGCAGCGCTTCGAGTACCGGCCGACGGCGGCGGGCCTGGAGCTGGAGTCCGTCCTCATGACCCTGATGGCGTGGGGCGACCGGCATCTGCGCACCCCGCACGACCGGCCCATGGTCATCGAGCACGCCTGCGGGCACCCGCTCACTCCCGTGGTCACGTGCGCCAGCTGCGGTGACGCGGTCCGCCACGACGATCTGACGGCCCACCCGCAGGCACCGGGCTGGACGGTCACGGGACCGGCCCCGACGGGACCGGCCCGGACTCCGGCCTCGCCCCCGTCCGCGTCCCCGTCCGCCGACTGAGGGCCCACCCGCGCCCGGCCCACCCGCGCCCGGCTCGCACGCGCGCCTCCGGCGCAGGGAGCCCCCCACCGCGCCGATCCCCGTCGGCCGCTGATCCTCGGCGGTCGCCGATCCCCACCGATCCCCGCCGGGGCGAGAACACCCGACCGCCCGACCACCCGACCGCCCGACCGCCGGGCCGCCCGACCGCCCGACCGCTAAAAGCGGCCCTCCCACAGGTGCGTAACTTTGTGACGCTACGCTGCCCCCGGCGAGGCACCGTGATCCCCCGGATCACCCCCATCCCTCCTGGCCGACCACCACCCGGAACCCGCACGGACGCACCCCTCACCCACCGCACCCATCACGCCCCAGCTCAGCACCGCACCCACCGCACCGCCGCCCTCGCCGCCCCGGTCCCCTTCCCCCGCCTCTGACCGCCACCTCACGGGTCAGCGCACGATCAGCATCTGGACGGCGCAGTTCTCATGTCTTGGCTCGAATCGTTCATCCTCGGACTCGTCCAGGGACTGACCGAGTTCCTCCCGATCTCCTCCAGCGCCCATCTGCGGCTGACCGCGGCCTTCGCGGGGTGGCACGACCCGGGAGCCGCGTTCACCGCCATCACGCAGATCGGCACCGAGACCGCCGTCCTGATCTACTTCCGCAAGGACATCGGCCGCATCATCGCGGCGTGGTCCGGCTCGCTCGTGGGCAAGGTGCCGCGGTCTGACCACGACGCGCAGATGGGCTGGCTGGTGATCGTCGGCTCGATCCCGATCGGCGTGCTGGGCGTGACGCTCAAGGACCAGATCGAGGGACCGTTCCGCGACCTGCGCCTCATCGCCACGACCCTGATCGTCATGGGCGTCGTCCTGGGCGTGGCCGACCGCCTCGCCGCCCGCGACGAGACCGGCGGCAGGCACCGCGCCGTACGCCACCGCAAGGACCTCAAGGAGCTGGGCGTCCGGGACGGCCTCATCTTCGGCGTGTGCCAGGCGATGGCCCTCATCCCCGGCGTCTCCCGCTCCGGCGCGACCATCAGCGGCGGCCTCCTCATGGGCTACACCCGCGAGGCCGCGGCCCGCTACTCCTTCCTCCTCGCCATCCCGGCGGTCCTCGCCTCGGGCGCCTACGAACTCAAGGACGCGGGCGAGGGGCACGTCTCCTGGGGCCCGACCATCTTCGCCACGATCATCGCGTTCGTGGTCGGATACGCGGTCATCGCCTGGTTCATGAAGTTCATCACGACCAAGAGCTTCATGCCCTTCGTCTACTACCGCATCGTGCTCGGCATCGTCCTGTTCGTGCTGGTGGGAATGGGCGAACTGAGCCCCCACGCCGGCGAGTCCGCCGACTGAGACGGCCTTCCGGGGCCGGTTTCCGCCTGGCTGACTCCGCCCAGCGCGTGCCCACGCTCGTCGGCCTCCTGCTCATCGCCGACGCCTGCGACGTCCCGCTCGCGGACCTCGTCCACCGACCGGCACCTCGCGCGGACACGGCCACGCATGCCACACCACGCGGGCCCCGGCACCGGACGGCGAGTCCTTCACGTAGGACTCGGTCCCCTCGCCGGGCCGGATCGGCTCGTGGCAGCGCCAGCACAGCGGCGCGCCCGCGCTCACGGCCGCACCTCGCCCTCGGCCGGGTACTCCCGCAGTTCCCGCAGGCGGCGGGCGAGCTCCGCCAGACGCACGGCCGCGGCAGTCGGACCCGCGTGCGGGTCCGGCTCCTCGCCCACCGCCTCCAAGGCATCACGCGCCGCGTCCATGGCCTTGAGGTGCCGGTACCACTCCCGGCTGCGCACCGGCGCCGCGGCGGCCGCCCGCTCGGCTCCCGGCAGACGGAGTCGGATCTCGGCGACGAGCCGCCGGTGGACCTTGGCGGTCTCCTCCGGAGGGGGCAGCGTCGCGGTGGCCCCGAGGGCGAGCGCCAGGAGTTCGTCGAGCTGCGTCCTGGTCGTCATGAGCGTGTCCCTACTGCGATGGTGTCCACCCCGGCCCACGCGGCCAGCGCCCGCAGCACGACGGCCAGACGCCGCTCGCCGAGCGGCAGAACGCGGTCGAGGAGAACCTGGCGCCCGAGCGCGATGGCGAGCACGACCTCCAGGAAGGCGTACTCGGCGTCGTCCAGCTCAAGCTCGGCGAGGCGGAGGGAGAGGTGGGTCCAGTCCGCCCGTACGCCGTCCTCGGTCTGCGCGACCAGGACGCGCCGCACGGCCAGGCGGGCCAGCAGCTCGCGCTCCTGGAGGAGCATGGTCACCGCGATCCGGTCGCGGTCCTCGGTGGCCCAGGCGCGCAGGCGCACTTCGACAGGCTCGGGCCCGGGAGGGGGCGGGGTGTGGTCGTGGTGCACGGTCATCCGAATGCCTCCGCAGGAAGTTTCGGGCCGCCCGGGCCCAGCGCCGCTCCCAGCCGGTCAGCCTGGTGCAGGCGGCCGGAGCCGTCGGGGAGCTCCAGCCAGGAGCGGCCGCCTGTCGAGGGGCCCGCGGGCGGAGCCTGTGAGATCCAGCCCGGTGGGTGGACAGCGACAGCGTGAGGACGTACGTCACTGAGCTGTTCGGCCGTGTCGGTAGGCGCGAGCCACGAGGCGCACGGAACACGCACATCCACGAGGAGCGGTCCACGGTGCCGGGCGGAGGTCCCTTGAAGAGCGCCGAGCGCCACGGTGGGGGCCTTCTCGGCGGCGAACTGGTGTGTGCCGCTCGAGGGAGGGGCGAGGCTGCCCGTGTTCGAGACCTCACGCACGATCGCAGGGCGTGGGGAGCACAACGAGGCAAACCATGCGTCGACCGCCTCGCAGTGGGCGGCGCGCGTCGGTGCGTCCATGACCAGCACCGTAGGGACCGTGGTTGCCGCGGCGCGCGACGATTTCGCGGTATTTCTCCGGACGAGCAGCGGATTTCTCGCCGTGACTCACATCGAATCGAGCGAGGCACGCGCACGAGTGATGAGCCGGTGCGCCTGCGGCCCGGACACAGAGGCCCCCTCGAGTTCGTCCCACACGGTGCGGTAGAGCGCGAGCTCCGCCGGATCGGTGATGCGCAGTTCGGCGCCAATGGTCTCCACCATGACCAGGCTGTCGTCGTAGAGCCAGAAGCCGTGCGTGGGCACCACGGTCAGGTCCGCCCCCAGCGGCACGATGCCGAGCTGCACCGAGGGCATGCCGAGCATGCCGCTCAAACGGTCGAGTTGCCACGCCATGACGTCCGGCGGGCACAGGAGCATGCGCAGGGCCGCTTCCCAGATGAGGAAGCGGAAGGCGCGGCCCGGGGCGTAGAGAGCCTGCTGGCGTTGCAGGCGGGCGTTCACGCCGGCGTCGATGTCCTGCGTGGTCCGATGCAGGGTGGTGGTGCGGATGAACATGTGGCGGGCGTACGCGGGCGTCTGCAAGAGCCCCGGAATGACGGCGGACTCGAAGTTGCGTACGTCCGCGGCAGCGGTTTCGGTCGCCGCCCAGGCTTCCTGCCGGGCACGGACTCCTGCGGCCAACTGGCGGCGCCACGCCGCGTAATGCGTCTCCAGGGTCCTGAGGCGGCTGGTCAGCTCGGCCAGTACCTCCGGCACGGCCAGAGTCTGCGTCCACACCTTCAGGTCATCAGCCGTAGGCGCCTGCTTGCCCGTCTCGATTTTGCTGACCTTGGACGGGGGCCAGCCGAGCCGAGCGGCGAAGGCCTTGCCGTTCAACCCGGAATCGGCGCGCAGCTCACGGAGCCGCGCGCCGAGTGCATGCCGGGCTGCCTGGTAGTCGCTCACCGGGGAGGCGGGTTCTCCTTCATGTGGTCCTCGAAGGTGATCGCATGGTGCCACGCCGCGTCCCGCCACTGCACGTGGGCCAGGACGTCCGCCGGGTCGTCGGAGAGCACGACACCCAGGAACCGGTCATGCTCGCCGAACTGGAGCCGGGCCACGGTGCGGCTGTCGAACAGCCAGTAGTCGTACCCGGGCAGTCCCAGCGTGCCGGCACGAGACCGATCCAGGTAGCGGATGTCCTCGCCGACGGCGAGGTTGTGCGGGGTGCCCCACAGCTCGAACCGCAGATAGTCGGACGGTGGGTTGTCGATGATCCGTACTCGCGTGATCCGCTTGCCTCTGCCGGTCTCCTCGCGCATCAGCTCCAGCCACGGTTCGAACCAGTCGAGGCCGGGATCGTCACCGGCCAGGAACCGGCGGAACGGCTCGTCCTCCTCGGGAATCCCATAGGCGGTGCGCACCTCCAGTCGGTACGCGGTGTACCGCATGTCGCGGAAGAGCTGGAGGAAGTTCTCACCGCTGACCAGTTCAGGCACCGGTCACCTTCCCGGCGTGCATCTCGAACAAGGCGGCGGGCACGATGACGGCGTCTTCCCCGGGCTTGAGTTGCAGCAGTTGCGCGCGCTTGGCCGGGTCTGCGAGTCCGACGCCTTGGACGATGATGTCGCCGGTCTCGGTGTCGCGGTAGAAACTGGGGCATCCACCGCCCTGTGAGGTGTTGCTGCTGCCGAGGAACTCGAGCGCCATGGACTCACCCTTCGTCGGGAATGGGAGGTTCAGTGTGGTGGTGATACCGATCCGGCGGGGCTGCGTTGCTCGAAATTTCCCATCTGGTCGCTGCAACCTAGGGGATTGCTCGCAACAGCGGCCCGCGTGAGCAAGGCGCGCTGTCAGCGGGAGCCACTGAAGCGCCCGTTCGTGTTGGTGGGAGTGGGTGAACTGAGCCCGCGCGGCGACGAATCCGCCGATTGGCCGGCCGGGGCGGGGCGGGGTCGCTGTGCCGGGGCCCGGCCGGTGACCGCCTTCCTGGCCCCCTCCGGACCTTCTCCCCTTTCCTTACGTGGCAGGCGCACGTCCTAGGCATCCGAGTAGCGGTCCCGGACCTCGGGGAGGGGGCGGAAGCCCGCGGCGGTGCAGGTGGTGACGGCGCCGGTGTTGGAGCTCCGGATGCGGACGGCGGCGCGGGACACTCCCAGCTTCCGGAGCGCGGCCGCCGGGGCCCGGCGGCCGTCCCCGCTCCCGCCGCGGGAGGCGTGACGGGTCAGGTGTGGGGCGGCGGGTCGTCGTCGTCCGGCTGTCCGGGCCCGGGGCCGGGATCAGGCGGGGAGTCCGGGCGGTCGGCCACGGTGCCGGTCGGCCGGGCGGGCGTCGTACCGGCCGCTTCGCCGGTCGTGGTGCCACCGGCCACGCGGTCGTCGATGACGATCGTGACGGGGGGTACGCCGTCGCCGCGGTGCGGGTGCTCGACGACGTCCCGCACGGTCTGGGTGAGCCGCTCGTGGAGGTGGCCCGCGATGGCCCGGGTGCCCGGGTCGTCGTCGGTCCGGCTGACGCCGCGCAGTCGGGTGAGGGCCGCGACGAGGCTCGGCCCTGACACGCGGACGCTGACGGCCTCGCCGTCCTCGACCACGCTGCCCGGCACCCGGAAGTGCCGGTCCGGGCTCGCGTGCTCGACGACGAAGGCCCAGGTGTCGCGGTGTGCCCTGACGGTGGCGCAGGAGATCCCTGCCGCCCTCAACAGGGTCCTCGTCTCGGTCTCGGCGGCCTCGGGGCACCCCTCGCGAGGCTCTGTACGGGGCTCTTCGGATGGCTCTTCCCGGGTCGGCCGGGGTACCCGGCGCGAGAGGCGGGCGAGGTCGTCGAGCGCGCCGTGCACCGCTCTCAGCTCGCTGTCGACGCGTGCGAAGCCGGTGGTGACGGCGTCCTCGGTGCTCCGCCGCGCCTGGTCGGCGGCCTGCTGCCGGTCGCTCACGCGCCTGTTCAGCGCTTCCAGTTCGCCGAGGACCCGGCGAAGGAGGTCGCCGGTGCCGTCGTCCCCGTGGGGATCGCTGCCGCGGTACCTGCCGAATACGCCCATGTACGCCCCTTCGCGTCGGCGGTGACCCGGCAAGGGTGCGGGCATATCGACAAGGCGACAAGACAGCCCTGCGGGCGGCTGTCGGCACGACACCGGACAGTGGCCGGCCACGGGGAGCAACGCGCCTGGTGACGACGGTCGGCGCCGCCGCGCGGCCGGTGCACGGCGGGCGGTTGCACAGCGCGGAGCGGGGCGTTCGAACGGCCGGGCGCGCTCACGGCGCTCCCCCCGGAGCCGGTGGGCGCCCCCACGGTTCGCCACCCCCGCGCCATTCCCGCACCTCCCCGATCCCCGTCCATCCCCACACCTCACCCATCTCCGTCCAAAATGCGAGGGCCAAGAGGGCCGGGGGGCTATGCCGGGGGGCGATGGAGGGCAGCCGAGCCGCGGGCCTAGTACACGGCCGAGCCGCGGGCCTAGTACACGACCGACACGATGCGGCACACAGCCTCCGCCAGTCGGCGCTCGCCGCGGGTGCGGGTGCGGCCGAGCGCGGTGGCCGGGTCGATGCCGCGCGTGCACAGCCGCCACGCCGTGTCCGGGTCCCACTCCACGACCGCCGCGGGCCGCCCGGCGGGCGGCCGGGCCAGGCTCCAGCGGTCCCGCTCGGCGGTGACGGTCCACCTACCGCCCGCCGGGCCGTCGACACGCACCTCCACCTGGGTGCCGACGGGGGCCTCCGTGTCCCGCAAGGTGTGCGGCAGGGCACGCAGGAACGTGTCCAGGACCACGGCGAGTGGTTCGGGGGCGAGGTCGCTCCCCAGGCCGACGGCGTGCCGCAGTTGCTGGCGGTGGGTCCAGAACTCGGTGAACTCGCGGGCGCAGTCCAGCCACATGGGTGCCGGGTCGGCCCCCGCCCAGGACACGCCCAGCGAGGCGGCCGCCGGGTCGGCGGTCGCGAAGAGCCGGGTGACCTGCCGGCCCACCAGGTCCAGGGTGTCGACCAGGGCGGCGGGGCTGACCCGCGCCCAGGCGTCGACCCACTCCTGGTTGGCGCGGTGGATGAAGGCCTCCAGCGTCTCGCCCGGCGCGGGGCGCGGTCCGCCCTCGTGGCGGTCGCGGTCCCGGCCGAGGCGCCCGTAGTAGTCGCCGAGGACGTGCGCGGCGAGATCGCGCACCGTCCAGCCGGGCACCGCCTCCCGGTGCCAGTCGGCGGGCGCCGCCCCGCGCAGGGTCGCCAGCAGCGCCTCGTGCTCGGCGGCGAACAGCGGGCGCGCGTCGACGGGCGCGCCGAGCCACGCGTGGCCATGCGCCCCGGAGGGACCGGATTCCATGGCCCCACCTTGCGGGGCCGCGCCACCGGCGGGCCAGTGAATATCCGGTACCGCCCCCCCGTACGGACAGCGGCCCGGCCCCGGTCGGCACGTCCGTCACACGTGCCTCCGCGCAGCTCAGGGGGCCGTCGTGCATCACATCGCCCCTTCGGGGCATCTGTAGCGCCTGGCACGACCGAACCCCGCGCTCTCCGGTGGACGCCGGGCAGAAAGAGAGGAAGCCTGGTGGAGAACCCTCTCCCCTCACACCCCACGGAAGGCACCATGGCGCGTCCGCTCACCACCGACGCGCCCCCGGCGTCCCCCGTCCCCCCGGCACGGATGTGGCGGCTGCCCGGTGTCTACGCGCCGCAGGCCGACACGCGCCTGCTCGCCCGCGCCCTGCAGCGCGAGGGCGTGGCGGGCCTGGACGTCCTGGACGTCGGGAGCGGCAGCGGGGCGCTCTCCGTGTACGCCGCGCACTTCGGCGCCCGGGTCACCGCCGTCGACGTCTCCCGCCGGGCCGTGTGGACCACGCGGTTCAACGCCTGGCGCGCCGGCCGTCGTCTCACCGCCCTGCACGGCAGCCTGGACGCGCTCGAAGGACGCCGCTTCGACGTCCTGGTCAGCAACCCTCCCTACGTGCCCGCGCCGAACCCGGCCCCTCCCGCGCGCGGCGCCGCCCGCGCCTGGGACGCCGGGTACGACGGACGGCACGTGATCGACCGGATCTGTGCCGCGGCGCCCCGGCTGCTGCGCCCGCACGGCGTGTTCCTGATGGTCCACTCCGCTCTCAGCGGCACCGAGACGACGCTCATGCGCCTGGAGGAGGCGGGCCTGCGGGCCAAGGTGAGCGAGCGGGCGCTGATCCCGCACGGCCCCGTGCTGCGCTCCCGCCAGGAGTGGCTGCGCGCCCGGAACCTGATAGGCCCGGACGAGACGCTGGAAGGGCTGGTGGTGATCCGTGCCGAACTCCGCTGAGCCCCGGCAGGCCCCCGGCCGGGCACCGTGCCCGGCGGCAACGGCTCCGGTCCCGGCCCCGGCCCCCGCGCAGGACGCGCGGCGCGTCACCGTCGACCCGGCGGGCCCCCTGCTGGTGGAGGGGCCGGTCGAGGTCGTGACCGCCGACGGCACCGTCGTACGGTCCGACCGCTTCGTCGTCGCCGTGTGCGCCTGCCGCCGTACGCGTACGCCGCCCTGGTGCGACACCAGCCACCGCCGCCGCACCAAGGGCTCCCCCGCCCCCGAGGGCGCCCCGCGCGCGGCGGAGCCCGGGAACCGGTCGGGCTCCGCGGACCCGGCGGGCTCCCCCGACGCCCCGGGCCCCGAGCACGCGCCCGGCCCGCAGGGCCCGTACGACTCGAAGAACACGTACGACTCGAAGGAGACGTACGACCCGAAGGGCCCACCCGACCCGCAGGGTCCGCACCACTCGAAGGACGCGAAGGACGCGCCGTGACCCACCTGCCGCCCCCACGCGGGCCCCTCTCGCACGCTGTCATCACCGCCCTGCGCGACGGTCCCGACGGCCTCGCGCACGACCCCGCCGCCCTCCGCGGCGCCGACCCGTGGGGCGAGGACCTGCACCTCGCCCTGTACGTGCTCTACGAACTGCACTACCGGGGCTTCGACTCCGTCCCCGACGACCTGGAGTGGCACCCGGCCCTGCTGACCGTGCGCCGCGGCCTGGAGGACGCCTTCCTCTCCGCGCTGCGTGCCGCCGTTCCCACCGGGCGCACGGCCGCGCAGGCCCTTGACGAGCTGCTCGTCGAGCCCGTCGAGCCCACCGGGAGCGTCAGCCACCACCTGGCCAAGGACGGCGAGGTGTGGCAGGTGCGGGAGTACGCCGCGCTGCGGTCGCTCTACCACCTCAAGGAGGCCGACCCGCACGCCTGGGTGCTGCCGCGCCTGTACGGCCGGGCCAAGGCCGCGATGGCGGCGATCGAGTACGACGAGTTCGGCGCGGGCCGCGCCGAGCGCGTGCACGCCCAGCTCTTCGCCGACCTGATGAGCGACCTCCGGCTCGACCCGACGTACGGCCGCTACCTCGACCAGGCCCCCGCCGATGCGCTCGTGGTCGTCAACCTCATGTCGCTGTTCGGCCTGCACCGCGCGCTGCGCGGCGCCCTCGTCGGGCACTTCGCCACGGTGGAGATCACCTCCCCGCCCGGCTCCCGGCGCCTGGCCGCCGCCATGCGCCGCCTGGACGCGGGCGCGGCCGCCGAGCACTTCTACGCCGAGCACGTCGAGGCCGACGCCGTGCACGAGCAGGTGGTCCGCCGCGAGGTGGTGGCCGGGCTGCTGGCCGACGAGCCGGACCTCGACGCCGACGTGGCCTTCGGGGCGGACGCGACCGTCCTGGTGGAGGACCGGTTCGCGGCGTACCTGCTGGACGCGTGGGGGCAGGGCCGCTCGGCGCTGCGCGGCGAGCACGCCCCCGCCCTCGCCGGACACGCCCCCTGACCCCCTGATCGTCTGATCGTCTGAACACACGCAGCGCCGACGAGCCCCGGCAGGCCGCCGCGCCGCTCGTTCCGGCCCCGGCACGGGGCTGGGCCGGGTGAGCGCGGCGGGCCCCCGGGGCTCGCCGTGCTGCCCGGGGCCACCGGCGGAGCGGGCGGGCGCGGGGACGGGCCCGGCCGGGCGGGGCCGGGCCCGTCGCGCTCGTCCCTGTGCGGGCGGCGTCAGGCCGGTAGGGACCGGGGCGGACGCCTCACAGCTGCCCCTCGCCGGTCTCCTCCACGTCGGGCTCCTCCACGACGTGCACCGCGGCCTCCTCGGCGCCCGCCGCGCCCCCGTCCACGCCCACGTCGGAGGCGACGAGGTCCTTGGTGGTGTCCCGGCTCACGCCCTCGTCCGGGGCGACCAGGCGGCCGGCGCGGTCCGCCCCGGTCTCCGGGTCCCGGGGCTCGCCCTCGCCGCCGGGCAGGTCGCCGATGCCGTCCCCCGCGGGCGGTTCCGTGTCCGGCACCTCCCGGCTCAGCCGCTCGTCGAGGGACTCGCCCTCGCGCTGCTCCGCCGCCGTGACACCGGTCTCGTTGACGCCCAGGGGCTTCTCCGGGGGCGAGTAGCCCTCGTCGAGCATGTCGTCGTACGTGCGCTCGTCCACGGCGTCCTGGAGGTCCAGGGGCGCCGCGTCCTCCTGCTCCTCGTTGTCGCCGGTGGGCTGATAGGCGTCGTCCGCCATGCTGCTGTCACTCATGGCACCTCCTGCTTCCGCGGTATCGGGGCGGCTCAGGGATCTCCAGGCCGCCGGTGCCTCTCGGTGCCCGTCACAGACCTCGCCAAACGTGTCCGGCCCCCACCGGCACGGCCGTGACCGTCCTGCTGGCGCTCCCGCCCGGCGGACCGCACACCGCTGCCCAGGCCCTTCCCCACCTGCACACATCATGGGCCGGACGGCGCGGCTTCGCAGCCGGTCGGCGCGGGGCGGACGAGTGCGCGGAGCCGCGCGGCGCGGAGCACCGGCAGGAGTGGCCGGGCGCCGCGGGGGCATGCGGTCGGGCAGAGCGCGACTTTCGGCAGGGGGCCGGGCGGCCGGTCGACACGTCCTGCCGGGAGTGTCACCGTCGGGCTCCCGGTGGTTCGTGTCCGCCCGCCGCGCGGACGGGTGGAGCGGGGGTGACAGCGATGCGGCCGGGCGACGGCGACGAGGACGACGGCCGGGGCCGCGGCGGTCCGAGGGGCGGCGGTCGGCGGGACGACAGCCCCAGGGGTGGCGCCCGGCCGGGTGAGGACGAGCGGCACCGGGGGTCCGCCGAGGCTGTGACGGCTGCCACCGCTCGGGCCGGGCAGACGCCCGGGGCGCTGTGCCGGGCCTGCGTGCGGCTGCTTCCGGTCACCGGCGCGTCCGTCTCCCTCGTCGTCGACCGGACGGCCCGGGTCCTCTGGTACGCCACCGACGACACCGCCGCCCGGCTGGCCGAGGCGCAGTACACGCTGGGCGACGGGCCCGGCCAGAGCTGTCTCGACCGCACGGCGCCGGTGCTCGCCGCCGACCTCGGCGCGGGCCCGGACGCCCGCCGCTGGCCCGTCTTCGCGGCGCAGGCCGTGGAGCTGGGCGCGCGGGCGGTGTTCTCGCTGCCGCTGGTGGCCGACGGGCTGACCATCGGTTCCCTGGACCTGTACCGCGACGCCCCGGGACCGCTGCCCGAGGGCGATCTGCGCACCGCCCTGCTGGTAAGGGACGCGCTCGCCCTCGCCCTGCTGAACCTGGGTTCGACGGCCGCCGAGGAAGGGCGGGGCGACGTGGACGGGGCCGGGTCCTGGGTGGAGGCCGCGCAGGGCGCCCGCAGCGAGGTCCACCAGGCCACCGGGATGGTCATGGTCCAGCTCGGCATCGGCCAGGAGCAGGCCTTCGACCGGCTGCGGGCCCGCGCCTTCACCGAGGGCCGCACGGTCAGCGAGGTGGCGAGGGACGTGGTGGCCCGCAGGCTCTGCTTCCGGGCGAACGAGGAGGACGCGCGCCGTGGCACTGGGCCGCGCCCCGGGGCCGACCGCGCCGGGCCCGGTGGTGACGACGGGGCGGACGGGGCCGACGGCGCCGACGGAGCCGAGGAGTGGCGGCGGGGCTGAACGACACCGCGGAGGCGCGCGGGAGTCCGGCACCAGGGCCCTGCGCCTTTGCCGTATCGGCAACCACATTTGCTTCCGCGGCGAGGTCTCGCGCACGGTCGTCGCATGGAGGTGGTCACGGTGACCGAGCACATGGACGACAGGACCCAGCAGGACGACAGGGCACCGCAGGACGACAGGACCCAGCAGATGGACGGCAGCTACGACGTGGTGGTGGTCGGCGGCGGTGCCGCCGGACTGAACGGGGCCTTGATGCTCGCGCGGGCGCGGCGCTCCGTGGCGGTGATCGACGCGGGCGCCCCGCGCAACGCCCCGGCGGGCCAGGTGCACGGGCTCCTCGGCCGGGAGGGCATGCCGCCCGCCGAACTGCTGGAGCGCGGCCGGGCGGAGGTGCGCGGGTACGGCGCCCACGTGGTGTCCGGCTCGGTGGAGTCGGCGGCCCGGGACGGCGAGGGCTTCGTCGTCGCGCTGGCCGACGGCCGCGGTGTCCGGGCGCGGCGGCTCCTGGTGGCGACCGGCCTCGTCGACGAGCTGCCGGACGTGCCGGGGCTGCGCGAGCGCTGGGGGCGGGACGTGCTGCACTGCCCGTACTGCCACGGCTGGGAGGTTCGCGACCAGGCCGTCGGCGTACTGGCGAGCGGGCCGATGTCGGTGCACCAGGCGCTGCTGTTCCGGCAGTTGAGCGACGACGTCACCTTCTTCACCCACACCGGGGCGGCCTTGAAGGACGAGGAGGCGGAGCAGTTCGCGGCCCTCGGCATCCGGGTCGTGGACGGGGAGGTGACCGGTCTGGAGGTGGCGGACGACCGGCTCGTCGGCGTGCGGCTGCGCGGCGGCGCCACCGTCGCGCGTGAGGCCCTCGTGGTCGCGTCGCGCATCGTGGCGCGCGCCGGTTTCCTGGCGGCGCTGGGGCTGCGGGCGGTCGAGCACCCCATGGGCGTCGGCGCGTACGTCCCGTGCGACGCGACCGGCCGCACCGAGGTGCCGGGCGTGTGGGTGGCGGGCAACGTCACCGACCTGACCGCCCAGGTGGGCGCGGCCGCGGCGGCGGGCGCCGCGGCGGGTGCCCAGATCAACGCCGACCTGGTCGCCGAGGACACCCGGCGGGCCGTGGCCGCCCGGCGGCGGGCGGCGGCCGTCAGAGCGTGACGAGGGTCAGCACCAGGCCCACCAGCCCGGTGGCCACGCCCGCCGCGGCCTGCTTGCGGCCGGCACCGTGCATGCGGTGGGCGTTGGCGAGCCCGGTGACGCCGAGGACGAGGGCCGGCACGGGGATGGTGCCCGTGACGGCCCGCAGCGGCGGGAACAGGGCCCCGGCGACGGACAGGGTGCCGTAGGCGAGGGCGAGGGTGGCCAGGCCGTTGAGCGGGCCCTTCGCCGGGGCCGGGGCGGGTGCGGTCTGCGCGGCGGGAGCGGGCGCGAGCGTGTTCATGAAGGCGTCGTCCTGGTGGCTCGGGGCGGAGGGGAGGGGCGCGCGCGACAGGCACGCGGAGGCGGTTCGGGGCGGCCCGGCGCGGGCAGTGCCGACGGCGCCGTCGACCCCAGGGGGGCCGATCCCGGGGCGGCCGCCGACGACGCACTCGGGGTGCCGTCGGCCCCACCGGGGTCGTCATCGATCCCACCGGGGTCGCAGCGTGCTCACTGAGACTGCCGTCAGCCCCCAGGGGATCCGTCGACCTCACCAAGGCCGCCGTCAGACCCCACCGAGGCCATCGTCGCCCTCACTGAGGCCGCCGTCAGGCCCCACTGGGGCCGTCGACTCCACCGAGGCTAGGGAGCCAGCAGCCATAGATCAAAGACGCATATCCATGGGCAGCCATAGGATCCCCCTATGGCCACCCCTACGCTGCGGCAGCTCGAGTACCTCGTCGCCGTCGTCGAGACCGGCACCATCACCGACGCCGCCGCCCGGCTCCGCGTCTCCCAGCCGACCCTGTCCCAGCAGCTCAAGAGCCTGGAGCGGGCGGTGGGCACGCCCCTGCTCGAGCGCACGCCGCGCGGGGCGCACCTCACGCCGGCGGGCCGCGCCTTCCTGCCGGGCGCCCGGCACGCCCTGACGGGGGCCGAGCGGGCCGCCGGGGCCGCCCGCGCCGTGGCCGACATGGTCCACGGCGAGCTGCACCTCGCCGCCGTGCTGAGCGTCGCCCTGGGCGTGGTCCCCGGCGTGCTGGCCGCCTGGCACCGGCGGCACCCCCGCGTCGACGTCGTCCTGCACGAGTACGCCGACCTCGGCTCCTTCGCCCGGGCGGTGACCGACGCCACCGCCGACGTGGCCCTCGGCCCGCTGCCCGAGGGCTGGGAGGGGCCCCACCACCCGCTCGGCGCCGAGGAGTTCGTCGCGCTCGTGCCGCCCGGGGACCCGCTGGCCGGGCGCCTGACCGTGCGCCTGGAGGAGCTGGCCGACCGCCCCTGGGTCCAGTACGGGCGCCACCACGCCCTGGCCGCCACCGTCGAACAGCTCTGCGCCGAGGCGGGGTTCACCCCGCACGCGGCCATCCGCTCGACGCAGACGGCCGCCGTGCCCCGGCTCGTCGCCGCCGGGCTCGGCGCCGGCCTGGTGCCCGCCAACGTCCTCACCCCGGACTTCCCCGGCACGGCGCTGCGCCTGGTGCCGCGCAGACGCCGCCCCCTGGCCGTGTTCACCCGCCCCGGGCCGCACCCGCTGATCGCCGAGTTCGTCACCACCGCGCGCGAGCACGCCCGCCTCACCCCCGAGCACCTGGCCGGACGGCTCGCCTAGGCCCGAGGAGGCCCGATCCGGACGGCCACGGGGAAGCGTCGGCCGGGCCGCCGGGGTGGTCCACACTCTTGCGCGATTGACGCGCGCATGCCAGTTTCCTTGGTCGGTACGTACTCCCACACGTACCGCGGTACGCCCCACGTCACCGTTGAAGGAGACCCCCCACATGAGACGCACCACGTCCGCGCGGCTCGTCCTGTCCGCCCTCCTCGTCACCGGCTTCCTCGCCCTCGGCGTGACGCCGGCCGGGGCCCGGAGCGAACCGCCCGCCCCGTCCCAGGTCAACGCCCTCAGCGCCCAGGTCGAACGGCGGTTGGGCGACGACAGCGCCGGTACGTACGTCGACCGGCGGACCGGCGAGCTGGTCGCCACCGTCACCAGCGACGCCGCGGCCGAACGCGCCCGCGCGGCGGGCGCGGTCCCCAAGCGGGTGACGCGCGACGCCGCCGCACTCGACGCCGCCATGGACGCGCTGGAGTCCCGCGCGAAGATACCCGGGACGTCCTGGGGCCTCGACCCGCGCACCAACCAGATAGCCGTGCAGGCCGACCGGTCGGTGTCGGCCCGCGACCTGGCCCGGCTGCGCCGCGTGGCCGACTCACTCGACGGCGCGGTCCGCGTCAGCCGCGTACCCGGCACCTTCCGGCGCGAGGTGGCGGGCGGCGACGCCATCTACGGCGGCGGCTCCCGCTGCTCGGCCGCCTTCAACGTCACCAAGGGCACCACCCGTTACTTCGTCACCGCCGGCCACTGCACCAATCTCAGCTCCACCTGGTCGGCCACCTCCGGCGGCGCGGCGATCGGCACGCGCGAGGGCACCAGCTTCCCCACCAACGACTACGGCCTCGTGCGCTACACCAACGGCTCGAACCCGGCGGGCAACGTGACCCTCCACAACGGGAGTTTCCAGGAGATCTCCTCCGCCGCCGACGCCGTCGTGGGCCAGTCGATCCGCAAGAGCGGCTCCACCACCAAGGTGACCAGCGGCACCGTCACCGCCGTCAACGTCACCGTCAACTACAGCGACGGGCCCGTGTACGGCATGGTCCGCACCACCGCCTGCTCCGCGGGCGGCGACAGCGGCGGCGCCCACTTCGCGGGCACGGTCGCCCTCGGCATCCACTCCGGCAGCTCCGGCTGCTCGGGCACCAACGGCTCCGCCATCCACCAGCCGGTGCGGGAGGCGCTGGCCGCGTACGGCGTCAGCGTGTACTGACGCACGGCCCCGCCCACGGCGGGGACCCGCCCCGGCGGCGGCCCGTCAGGACGCCAGCCGCGCCTCCAGCGCCAGGACCTCCTCCGCCGCCCGTACGGCGTCGGGGCAGGCCACGGCGATCAGCCCCCAGTTGCCCGGCACGGACGTGAGGGCCCTGGCGTAGGTCGTCGGGGTGCGGCGGTCGACGAGGCGGCGCAGCCGGGGCAGGTCCATGTCGGGCGCGGGCCGGATGACCTTGGTCGCGGCCGAGACGCCGCCTCCGGCGCGGCCGGGGGCGGCGAGCACGCCGCGGCTCTCGTCCAGGAAGGCGTGCAGGTAGTCGGCGCCGCACGCGGAGAGGTTCAGGTCCTGCATGGCCACCAGGGGCGTGTCGCCGAAGCGGCCGCCGACGCGGGCGATCGCGAAGTCGATGCCGCCGTTGACCAGGCCGCGCCCCTGGAAGACCTGGACGAAGGCGGCCATGGCGCGTCGCACGCGCGCGTAGTGGCCGTCCGTGATGCCGAACGCCGCGTGGGTGGACTCGTCGAGGAAGACGTTGCCCTCCCACACGGTGCCGTTGAGGAACTGCAGGGCCATGCCGTCGGCCAGGGTCCCGCCCCGCACGTGCAGGGACGGGGCGAGCAGGAACTCGTGGCCGGTGACGGCGTGTCGCAGGTAGTCGGCGTGGGCCTCCAGGAGGTAGTCCTCGCCGGAGCGGGCCGCCTGGTGGGCCAGAGCGGCGAGCACGGCCGGGTCGTCGAGCGGCACCCCGACGTGGATGCGCTGTCCGGTGCCGCCCCTGACGGGTTTGAGGCAGCCGCGGCGCAGGCCGTACCGCTCCCGCAACAGCCGTGCCGCGAGGCGGAGCCGGTCGGCGAAGGCGGTCTCGGCGGGGCCGCTGCGGCCGTTCCCCGAGGCGCCGTTCGCCTCGGGGGCGCCCGCCCGGCCGGCGGGGCGGCCCCCGGCCTCGTCCGGTGCGCCGCCGGGTTCTGTCCGGATCCCGCCGCTCGCGGCGGCGTCCCCGAGCGCGCCGTCCCACTCGACGGTGTACCCGGGCAGCCGCGGCACGGCCAGGCCGAACGCGCGGTACAGCGGTGTGAGGGCCGACTCCTCGTCGAGGACGTCGAACGGGGCCCGCCCGGGCGCGGGCACCGGCAGCTCCCCGGCCGCCCGGGCCGTGGGGTGCAGGACGGCCTTGTGCCCCCAGCGCTCGGATATCTCCGGGGAGTTGGCCTCGACCAGGAGCCGGTCGAGGCCCGCGGTCCGCGCGAGCCACAGGAGCAGCACCCGCAGCGGTGCGTCCAGGGCGTAGACGCGGACGACGCACGCGGGGTCGGCGCGCAGCCGGTCGATCACCGGGCCGAGGGTCCGCGACCACCGGTCGGCGGGGCCGTCGGCGAGCTTCAGCAGGGCGTGGCTGAGGTGGAAGTGGTCCAGGTCGGGGACCTCGACCGTCGGGTGGCCCACCGCCGCCTGCCGCCAGGGCCCGGTCCTGCCGACGAGGAGGTCGTCGGGGTGCGCGAGGCAGACCGAGCGGGCCTCCAGGATGGTGGGCCAGTCCTCGGCCGGCTCACCGGCCGCGAGGCGCTCCAGGGCGCCCTCGTACATGCGCTTGGCCAGGGGCGGCGAGTAGATCACGATGCCGGGCCGGTCGCGGTCGGCCCCGACCGGGACCAGCTCCGCGCGGGCGGCGGCCTCGGCCGCGGCTGGGTCCATCCCGAGGAGCCGGCGGCAGATGCCCGCGAACTCCTCCGGCGCGAGGCCCGCCGGTCCGACGTGGAACCCCGTCCAGGGCACGACGCGCCCGTCCGGCAGGGCGACTTCCCAGTGGTCCCGGGCCACGCGGCCCTCCCGCCTCTCCGCCGTCGACACCAGCAGCCTCCTGACGTGAGCCCTGGCTCCTGGCGTGGCCTTGAGCGGGCGCGGGACCGTCGCGTGCTGTGTGCAGTGTTGCCCACAACCGGCCGGGGGTCACCACCGCCGTCAGGGCGTCCGGCGGGCTTTGGCGCGTTGTACTCCCCCGGAGGCGGCGGCCCGGGCCGCCCGCCAGTCGGCGGCGTCGAGGAAGTGCACGTCGTAGCGGTCCTGCTGCGGCAGGAGGCTGTCGAAGGAGTCGAGGCCGTGCTGGACGCGCCCCAACGTCCGGAAGTAGTCGAAGCGGTCGACGCCGGGCGTGAGGACCACCAGCAGGTCGGCGGTGTCCCCGGCGGCGGCGCCGAAGGCGTGCGGCGTCCCCGGTTCCACCACGACCAGGCCGCCCCGCCCCACGGTGACGAGTTCGCCGTCCAGGAAGAAGTCCACCGTGCCGTCGAGGACGTGGAACAGCTCCGTCGACCGGGCGTGGTGGTGCGGGCCGGCGCCGTCCGCCCCTTCGCCGAGGGTGAGCCGGTTGGCTCCCAGGGCGCCCCCGGTCGCCGTCGCGTCGACGAGCAGGTCGAAGCCGCCGCCGTGGGGCAGCGGCACGTGCTCGGCCGTGCCGGGCGGCACCACCAGCGCGCCGGGCACGGGCGTGCGGGAGGCACCGCTCGCGGCCGCGCGGCTGCTCGCTTCCGGGTGGTCAGGGGCGTGTGCGTACCGGCTCATCCAGGGCTCCTCGGGTCGGGCGGGCCGCGGCGCGGCTCGCGGAACCCATTCGACCCGGGGAACAGGGCGCGTACCAGCAGCAGTTGTCACCCGCAGAGATCACGGATCGAGATGAATGCGGGTGTGCGGGGCGCGCCCCGCACGGAGAGCGCCAGGGGTGTGACCGGCGCGGCGGAGGGGGCGGCGGGCCGGTGGAACTGCGGCAGTTGGAGTACTTCGCGGCGGTCGCCGACGAGGGCGGTTTCAGCCGGGCCGCCGAACGCCTCGGCATCGTCCAGTCGGCGGTGAGCCAGCAGGTGCGCCGCCTGGAGCGCGAGCTGGGCGTGGCGCTGTTCCGGCGCACCACGCGGCACGTCGAGCTCACCGGCGCGGGCGAGCGCCTGCTGCCCGAGGCGCGCGCGGTGCTCGCCGCGGCACGGCGGACCCGGCGGGTCGCGGCCGACCTGGCGGCGGGCGACGGCGTGCTGCGCCTGGGCACCGTGCAGGGCCCCGGCGACCGCCTGCCCCGGCTGCTCGCGGACCTCGCGGCGGCGGCACCCGGGCTCCGCGTCCGGCCGCGCCGCCTGGGGCTCGCCGAACGGCTCGCGGCGGTGCGCTCCGGGGAACTGGACGCGGCGCTGGTGCGGGCGGCGCCGCGCGCGCCGGGGCTCGAACTCCTGCCGGTGTGGCGCGACCCGCTGTACGTGGCGCTGCCCGCGGGCCACCGCCTCGCGGGCGCGCCGTCGCTGCGCCTCGGCGACCTCGCGGACCTGCCGCTGCGGCTCGCTCCGCGCGGGGACAACCCGCCCTTTCACGACCTGGTGATCGGCGCGCTGCGGGCGGCCGGGGCCGAACCGCCGTACGGGCCGCCGTTCACCACGCTCCAGGAGACCCTGGCCGGGATCGGCGCGGGCCCCCCGTCGTGGACGGTCTTCTACGAGGTGGCGGGGGTGCCGTCGTTCCCGCGGGTGGCGGTGCGGCCGCTCGCCGCCCCGGCCTTGACGACGTACCTCGCGGTGCTCCCGGGGGTCCCGGGTCCGGCGCTGCGCCCCCTGCTGGCGGTGCTGGCGGACCCTGCGGCGTCAGACTGAGGCCTCCGCGCCCTCGTGGTGGCGCTGGTAGTGGCCGCGCCAGCGCGGTGTCGCCGCGCCCCCCATCACCGTCATCACCACGTCGTGCGCGAGCGTGTCCGCGACCGGCAGGTGGCCGAAGAGCACGCGGTGGTACGTGGTGGCACCGAGCATGTCCAGGAGCAGGTCCAGGTCGGCGTCCGGCCGGATGTCGCCGCGCTCGATGCCCCGGCGCAGCGCGGCCTCCGTCGTGGCCCTGCGGGGCCGGAAGACCGTCTCGGTGAAGACGCGGTCCAGCTCGGGGTCGTCGGCGAGCTCGGCCACCAGGGCGGGCAGGGTCCGGCGCCCGAGCGTGCCGCCGAAGGCCTGGCTGAGGGTGTCGATGCCCAGGATGAGGTCGCAGTGGGTGCAGCCGGTGTCCGGGGTGGGCGCGGTGCCCATGGTCTCGGCGAGCGCGGCGATCACGAGGTGCTGCCGGGACGGCCAGCGGCGGCGGATGGCCGGTTTCGTGGTGCCCGCGCGCCGGGCCACGCCCTCGAGCGTCAGGTGCGGATAGCCCGACTCCTCCAGGAGTTCCAGCGTCGCCCGGACGATGGCCTCGTCGAGCCGGGCGTCACGCGGGCGTCCCGCCGAACGGGCGGGCGGGGCTGCGGAATCCGGGGTTGCCATGGGGTCCAGTATAGGTAGCATGTGCTTTCGTTCCGTTCCGGATCGAAACGTAAAACGCAAAGGAGGGCCGGCCTTGCCGTCAGAGCCGCCCGCAGGGAAAGCGACCGCCCCCGGCGCCCGCGCCGAGTCCGCACCCGCACCCGCACCCGCACCCGCACCCGCGTCAGCCTCCGCACCCGCGGCGGCACCCGTGCCCGCGTCCGCCTCCGCACCGGCGCCCGGGGCGGCGTCCGCGTCCGGCCCGAGCGCCGCCCCGGCCACGGTCGACGCCCCCCAGCCGCCCGCGCCCGGCGGCCCTCCTCCGCCGAGCCCGGCCGCCGAGAGCGCCTTCCGCGCTCCCTACGCCGCCCTGACCTGGGGCATCGTGCTGTCCGTCGGGCTGGTGGCGTTCGAGTCGATGGGGGTCGCCACGGTGCTCCCGGAGATCGCGGGGCGGCTGGGCGGCCTGCACGCGTACGGCTGGGGGCTGTCCGCCCTGATGCTCGCCAACCTCATCGGCACCGTGGCCGCGGGCCGTGACGCCGACCGGCACGGCCCGGCCCGGCCGCTCGCCGTGGGCCTGGTGGTGTTCGCGGCGGGCTGCGCCCTCGCGGGGGCCGCGCCGAACTGGCCCGCCTTCCTGGCCGGCCGCTTCCTCCAGGGGCTCGGCGTCGGGGCGGTGATGGCGCTCGCCTACGCCGTCATCGGCCTGGCCTACCCGCAGCACCTGCGGGCGCGCATGTTCGCCCTGGTCGCCGGCGGCTGGACCGTGCCGTCCCTCATCGGTCCGACGGTCGCCGCCGTGATCGCCGACCACGTGTCCTGGCGCGGGGTGTTCGTCCTGCTGCTGCCCCTGATCGCGATCGCCGCCACGCTGGCGCTGCCCCCGCTGCGCCGCCTCCACCACGCTGAGGCCTCCGGCCCCTCGGCACCCGCTGCCCCGTCCGGCGCCGCCCTTCCGCCGGTGAGCTGGTGGGCCGGTCCGGTCGCGCGGAGCGTCCTGCTCGCGGCGGGCACGGGCGTCCTGCTCGCCGGGCTCCAGGTGCGCCGGCCGGCCCTGCTCGTCCCGCTCGTCGTCGTGGGCGGTGCCGTGGCGGTCCTCGCGCTGCGCTCCGTCACGCCGCCCGGCACGCTCGTCGCCCGGCGGGGCGTACCGACGGGGGTGGTGCTGCGCTTCCTGCTGTGCGGCGCGTACTTCGGCAGCGAGGCGTTCCTGCCGCTCGGCCTGGTCCAGCTGCGGGACCTGAGCGCCTCGCAGGCCGGCCTCGGTCTGTCGGCGGGCGCGATCACCTGGGTGCTCGGGGCCGCCTGGCAGGGCCGGGCCGACAGCCGGTGGAGCGGGCGGTCGCGGGCCGTGCCGATCGCGGCCGGGTGCGCGGTGCTGCTCGTGGGCATCGCGGTGATGGCGCTCGGCGTCCTCGTCGACGCGGTACCGGCCCTGACCGCCGTGGCCGGGTGGGCGATCGGCGGCGCGGGCATGGGTGTGGCCTTCAACGCCGCCACCACCGACGCCATGGAGCAGGCCCCCGCGGACCGGCAGGGCGAGGCCGGCGGCGCCATGCAGCTCGCCCAGACCCTGGCCGTCGCCGTCCTCAGCGGCCTCGGCGGCGCCGCCGTCTCGCTGGCGTCGGCGTACGGCTCGACGGTGACGGTCGCCCTGTCGGCCACGTTCGCGCTCACCGCCGCGCTGGCCGCGGCGGGGGTCCTCGCGGCCCACCGCATCAGGCCCGCCGGCCGTCCCTGACCCGGGTCGCCCACAGCCGTCACCGGACCGTTCCGGTGCTGCCACCATGGGATCTTCAGCCGTCCGCGCCCGGCGGACAGGCACGTGACGAAGGGGACGGGACATGCCGAAGGGCGCGGACGAACGCGGGACGACCAGCAGAACGAGGTCCGCGGGGCTCGCCCTGGGGGCACCGGCCGTCGCTGCGGCCGTGCTCACCGGTGTCGTCGCGCTCTACATCGCGCTCGTCGCGTTCGGCAACCTCACCGACTTCGACACCAACCGGCAGTTCGTCCGGCACGTCCTGGCGATGGACACGACCTTCAAGGACGAGAACCTGATGTGGCGCGCCGTCGAGTCCCGCGCCCTCCAGGACGCCGCGTACGTCGCGATCATCGCCTGGGAGACGCTCGCCGCGCTGGTCCTGATCGCCGGGACCGCCCTGTGGGTCGCGGCGCTGCGCGGGCGCGCCGGCGGGTTCGGCAGGGCCCGGCGGCTGAGCACCGTCGGCCTGCTGATGCTGGTGCTGCTGTTCGGCGGCGGCTTCATCGGCATCGGCGGCGAGTGGTTCGCGATGTGGCAGTCCGAGGACTGGAACGGCCTCGACGCGGCCACCCGCGTGGTCACCCTGTGCGGGATCGCGCTGCTGGTGGTCCACCTCCCCGCCGCCGGACGGACGTCCGGCGGCGGGGTCACCGCGCGGAGCGGGGAGGCGGACGCCTGAGGCCGCGAGCCGGAGCCGCCCCCGCGTGATCACGCGCCACCGGTGTGTGGTAACCGACAGTTCCGATTGTCGGGGCCATCCCCTAGGCTGAGGTCATGCCCTTAATCCCCCAACCCCATGGTTCCACACGGTCGTCTGCCGAGCTGAACGAGCGGATACGAGGCCTGTGGCTGCGCGCCGGCGGCCGCCTCTCCGCCGAACAGCGCAGGGAGTACGAGCAGTTGGTGACCGAGTGGGCGGCGGCGGTCCGGGCGGAGGTCGTCCAGGCCGCGTAGCGCGGCACTCCCTCTTGGCTGCGCCCGCCCGGTGCCCAAGACTGTGCCGATGACGCAGCGTGTGGAACTCGCGGCCGTGCTCGACCGGTTGGCCATCGACACCCTCATCACGGACTACGCCGGCACCGTCGACGACGGCGACTGGGACGCCTACCCAGGGCTGTTCACGCCCGACGGGCGCGCCGACTACCGGTCGGCGGGCGGCATCGAAGGCACCGCCGCCGAGGTGTCGGCGTGGCTCGCACAGACGATGCGTGCCGTCGCGATGCGCCAGCACCTCATCGTCAACCGCAGGGTCCGCTTCGACGTCCGCGAACAGGACGTCGGCGACACCGCGCGCGTACGCGCCGACTATGTGAACCCCATGCGCTTCGCCACCGAAGCGGACGGCGCCCCCGGCACCGCGCCCGACCTCACCTGCGGCGGCCGCTACGAGTTCGCCGCCCTGCGGACGCAGAGCGGCTGGCGGCTGTGCGAGGTGGTCGTACGGGAGAAGTGGCGCAGCACGCACACCGCCGACCGGCCCGGCGGTCTGGCCGCGCGGCGGACGGACGCCCCACCCGGGCGGAGCTGATCCGGACGACGGGCGGGACCGGACGGTGACGGGCGGGGCCGGACGGGCCGGACAGTGGCGGGCGAGGCCGTGCGGCCGCAGGCCGGGCCGGTCGACGGCGGGCAGGGACGGCCGCGCTCCGCGTACGGCCGGGCGGGAGCGGTCACCGTGCCCGGAGCGCGTCCGTCCGGTCCGGTGACCCGGCGGCGCCGCCCCCTGTCCTAGATCGCGACCGGCGCGCACACTGGAGCACGACCGGGCCTGAGGCCGAGCCGGGGGCGAGGAGGCACGCTGCATGGACGTACTCGGCGGCAAGCGGTCACACCGGTGGGCCCCGCCGGCGCACCGCCCTCCGGCCTGGCGCCCGCGCCTGGAGACCGCCCTGGCCTCCCCCCGGCAGCGCGGCGCCCTGGCCGTGCTCTGCGGCGCCCTGCCCGCGCTCGCCTTCCCGGAGCCGTCGTGGTGGTGGTGCGCGTACGTCGCGCTCGTGCCGTGGATCCTGCTCGTCCGCTCGGCGGGGTCGGGGCGCGGGGCCGCGCGCGACGGCTGGCTCGGCGGGCTCGGCTTCATGCTGGCCGTGCACCACTGGCTGCTGCCGAGCCTGCACGTGTTCACGCTCGTCATCGCCGCGCTCCTCGGCCTGCTGTGGGCTCCGTGGGGCTGGCTCACGCACCGCCTCCTGGGCGGCGCCCCCTCCCCCGGGCGCGCGGTGGCGGCGCTGTTCGTGCTGCCGTCGGCCTGGCTGACGGTCGAACTGGTGCGGTCCTGGGAGGGCCTGGGCGGGCCGTGGGGGCTGCTCGGCTCCAGCCAGTGGCAGGTGGAGCCCGCGCTGCGGCTCATGTCGGTGGGCGGCGTCTGGCTGGTCAGCGCGCTCGTCGTCGGTGTGAACACGGGCGTCGCGGTGCTCGTCGCCTGGCGGTCGGCGCGCGTCCCCGCCGTCGCCGGGCTCGTCGCCGCGGCCGCCGCGGCCACCACCGCCTGGGCCTGGTCCCCGCGCCCCGAGACCACGGGCAGCGTCCGCGTGGCCGTCGTCCAGCCCGGCGTCCTGGACGGCGCCGACGCCCCCGACCGGCGCTTCGACCGCGAGGAGGAGCTGACGCGGACCCTCGCGGGCCGCGACCTCGACCTCGTCGTGTGGGGCGAGAGCAGCGTCGGGCACGACCTGGCCGACCGGCCCGACCTGGCGCGGCGGCTCGCCGCGCTGTCCCGCCTGGTGGGCGCCGACGTCCTGGTGAACGTGGACGCGCGCCGCTCCGACCGGCCCGGCATCTACAAGAGTTCCGTACGCGTCGGCCCGGACGGCCCGACGGGCGACCGCTACGACAAGATGCGGCTCGTGCCCTTCGGCGAGTACGTCCCGGCGCGCGCCCTGCTCGGCTGGGCCACGTCGGTGGGCAAGGCCGCAGGCGAGGACCGCAGGCGCGGGGAGCGCCCCGTCGTGATGGACCTGACGGGCGGGGTGCGCGTGGGGCCCCTGGTGTGCTTCGAGTCGGCGTTCCCCGACATGAGCAGGCACCTGGTCCGCGAGGGCGCGCAGGTGCTGCTCGCGCAGTCCGCCACGTCGACGTTCCAGGGCAGTTGGGCGCCCGAGCAGCACGCCTCGCTCGCGGCGGTGCGGGCCGCCGAGACCGGCCGCCCCATGGTGCACGCGACGCTCACCGGCGTCTCCGCCGTCCACGGCCCGGGCGGCGAGCGCGTCGGCCGGCCGCTGCCCACCTCCGCGTCGGACACCGCGGAGTACGAGATTCCGCTGGCCACGGGCACGACGCCGTACGTACGGCTCGGCGACTGGCCGGTGTACGCGGCGTTGGCCGTCCTCGCCGCGCTCGCCGCCGCCGAGGGGGCGCGGGCGCTCAGGCGGCCTGGTCGAGGACCGCGCGTACCACCCGCTCGCACAGCTCATGGGTCGCCAGCGCGTCCCGCGCGCTGAGCACCTTGCCCGCGCGCACGGCGTCGAGGAAGGCGAGCACCACCTGCTCGATGCCGCGCTGCCGCACCACCGGCACCCAGTCGCCGCGCCGCCGCACCGTGGGCTGGCCCTTGTGGTCGACGACCTCGGCGAGGTTGAGGACCTGCCGCTTGGTGTCCTGGCCGGAGACCTCCAGGATCTCCTCCGTGGAGCCGCTGAGGCGGTTCATCACGCCGATCGCGGTGAACCCGTCGCCCGCGAGCTGGAGCACGACGTGCTCCAGGAGGCCGTCCGCGACCCGGCCGCGCACGCTCACGTGGTCCACCGCGCCGGGCACGAGGAACCGCAGCGTGTCCACGACGTGCACGAAGTCGTCGAGGATCATCGTGCGCGGATCCTCGGGAAGGCCCACGCGGTTCTTCTGCATCAGGATCAGCTCGCGCGGGTGCTCGGCGCACTGGGCGTAGCCGGGCGCGTAGCGGCGGTTGAAGCCGACGGCGAGGCTCACCCCGCGCTCCTCGGCGAGCGCCACGAGCCGCTGGGAGTCCGCGAGTTCGTACGCGATCGGCTTGTCGACGTACGTGGCCACGCCCGCCTCCAGGAGGCGCCCGACGATCTCCGGGTGGGCGCTGGTCGGCGCGTGCACGAAGGCGGCGTCGAGGCCCTGGGCGAGCAGCGACTCCAGGTCGGCGTGGCGGCGTGCGGCCGGGACGTGGTACGTCTCCGCGGTCCGCTCCAGGGTGGCGGGCGTCCGCGTCTGCAGGTGCAGCTCGACGTCCGGCTGCGTGGTGAGCACCGGCAGGTACGCCTTCCGCGCGATGTCGCCGAGTCCGATGCAGCCGACCTTCACCACTGTCTCCCTACCGTCGTGCCGGTGGGCGCGGGTGCGCACCGGCGTCCGTCCCGGCAGCATACGGGTCCGTCGGTGGGCGCCAGTCGGCGATCGAGGCGAACCCCCGCGTGATCAGGTTCGGGCCGAGCAGGGAGAGCGCCCGCAGGGCGGTGTCGCGGGCGGCGACGAGCGCGCCGCTGGAGAGGTGGTTGAGGCGGGCCGTGCGGGCGGCCCGCCGCACGACGGCCGTCGTGCGGGGCACGCGCGCGGCGCTGTGGGCGGCGAGGCCCGCGAAGAGGTCGCCGCCGGGGCGGGCGTGGTGGCCGAGGACGACGCCGTCCTCGATGGCCTGGTTGCCGCCCTGCCCGAGCGTCGGCGCCATGGCGTGCGCCGCGTCGCCGACCAGCGCGACGCGGCCGCGGTGGTGGGCGGCGAGCGGCGTGGCCATGTGCCAGACGTCGTTGCGCAGCACGTCCTCGGGGCGCGCGGCGGCGACGATCTCCGGGATCGGGTCGTGCCAGGCGGCGAAGCGGCGCGTCAGCTCGGCCTTCTCGTCGTCGGGCGCGCGGGTGCCCGGGGGCACGAGCGCGGTGGCGTACGCGTAGACCCTGCCGTCCTTCAGCGGCTGCGTGCCCCACAGGCCGCCGCGCCCCCAGGTCTCGTGCGGCTCGAAGGACCGCCCGGACGCGGGCACGATGAGCCGCCAGGCGGTGAACCCGGTGTAGACGGGCCCGGGGTGCTCCGGGAACAGCGTCGCGCGCACGGCGGAGTTGATTCCGTCGGCCCCGACGACGAGGTCCGCCTCCAGGTCGTCGCCGTCGGCGGTGGTCACGACGGCGGGGCGGTCCGGGCCGCCCGCGTCGGTGAGCCGGGCGGCGGCGCCGGTGCGCAGGCAGTCGCCGGGCAGCGCGCCGACGAGCAGGTCGACGAGGGTGGCGCGGTGCAGCAGCACCAGCGCGCCGCCGAACCTCCGCGCGGTGGCGGCGGAGGTGGTACGCACCAGCCAGCGGCCGTTCGGCGCGCGCAGGCCGGCCCCGCCCTGCCAGGCGGCCAGCTCGCGGACGCCGTCGCCCAGGCCGAGGACGTCCAGGGCGCGCTGGGCGTTCGGGGCCAGGGCGATGCCGGAGCCCACGGGCTCCAGGGAGGCGGCGCGCTCCAGGACGGTGACCCGCCAGCCGGACCGGCGCAGGGCGAGGGCGGTGGTGAGCCCGCCGATGCCGCCGCCGACGACGACGGCGCGGGGCTCGCGGGGCTTGGCTGCTCGGGACATGGCTCCTCCTCGGTCGCACACCCCGGCCACTACGGCTGTAGTGCCGACGGAAACAGACCGTACTACAGCTGTAGTGGCGCCGGTAGGCTGGCCCCATGTCCGCACGCACCCCGGGGACCGCACCCGTCCGCGGCGCGTCCCGCGCCGAACTGATCGCCGACACCGCGCTCGCCCTGCTCGCCGAGCGCGGCATGCGCGGCCTCACGCACCGGGCCGTCGACGAGGCCGCGGGCCTGCCCACCGGCTCCACGTCGAACCACGCCCGTACGCGGCTCGCGCTCCTGGAGGCGGCCGTACGGCGCCAGGCCGAGCGCGAGGCGGCCGTCCTCGCCCCGGACGAGCTCCCGGACCCGGCGGGCGACCGCGCGTCCCTGGTCGACGGCCTGGCCCTGACCCTGCACCGCTTCCTCACCGGCGAGGCGCACCGCGCGCTGCTCGTGTCCCGGTACGAGCTGGCCCTGGAGGCGACGCGCCGCCCGGAGCTGCGGGCGTACTACGACGCGACCGGCGCCCGGTTCCGCGACCTGCTCCGCGGCCTCCTCCGCGCGGCGGGCTCCACGGACCCGGAGCGCCACACGCTGTCCCTGGTGGCCTGGTGCGACGGCATGCTCTTCGCCTGCGTGGCCGGCTCCTACAGCACGGAGCCCCCGACACGGGGGGAACTGCGGGCGGGGTTGGCGGAGTTGCTGGGGGGGTTGCTGGACGGGTGAGGGGGCGGGGGGCCGGGGTGGCCGGGGGCCGGGGTGGCCAGGGGCCGCGGTCGCCAGGGGCCGGGGTGGCCAGGGGCCCAGAGTGGCCAGGGGCCCGGGGTGCCCGCGGCCCCGGAGTGGGGCGGAGGCTCGCACCCTCGGCCGGGGGCCGGTGACCGGGGCGCGGGGTGGGGCGGAGGCTCGCACCCTCGGCCGGGGGCCGGTGGTCACCCCCGCCGACCAGAGGTTCGCCCCGTCCCCCGTGCGGGGGCATCCACCCTCTTCGGCGGGCCGGGCACCCCCGCGGGCTGCACTGTGGGGCGGGTGCGGCGTTCGACGACCACCATGGCCCTGCTCGTCTCCGTGACCGTCACGGCCGTCTCCGGCTGCGTCGGTGTGGACCGGACGTCCGCCGGTCCCGGGGGCGCCGCCCCCACCGGCTCGCCGGAACGCTCGGCCGGCGCCGGGGACCGACCGCCGCCGGTCCCGGAGCCCACCCAGGCTCCCGGGCACGACCGGCTGCAACGCGCCGGAGCGCCGCCCGCCGTCCCCGCCCGGGCCGCCACGATCGGCACGGCTCCCGCTCCGGCCGCCCCCGCGCCGCCGGACCCGCCCCCGACGGCCGCCCCGGCCGACGCCCCCGTACGCGTCGACCGGCCCCCGAAGCCCCCTCGGCCCGAGCCCCGGCAGCGCCCGCCCCGCCGGCCCGAGAAGCCGTCCCGGCCACCGGCGCAGGCCCGGGGCGAGACGGACATCTGCGCCCTCGGCGAGCGGTTCGGACGCTGGCGGCCGGACAGCCCGGAGGCGGTCATCTGCCGCGAGGTCTACGGGGATTGAGGGGATCGAGGGGGATTGACGACGGCCGGGGGAACGGCGGCCGGGCCCGGCCAGGAAGGCGGGGCCGAGCCCGGGGCGGCGGGCGCGGCCGTGCCCGGGGCCGGAAAGCACACCCGGCCCCGGGGAGGCGACACCCCGCGCCCGGCCCGGACGCACCCCGGCCCGGCGCGGTGGCCGTCACTCCTCCGCCGCCCCTTCCCCCACCTGCGTCTCCAGGCGGTCCAGCGCCGCGCGGATGCCGTCGCCGTAGCTGTCGTCGCCGAGGGCGCCCACCGCGCCGCGCGCGAGGCGCAGATGGCTGCGGGCCGCCTCGGGGCGGGCGAGCTTCACATAGTCCGCCGCCAGGTTCAGGTGCAGCGAGGGGTAGAACCCGCGAACGGCGAGCGAGTGGTGGTGGGCGCCCACCCGGTCGTCGGTCAGCTCCTGCGCGGCCGACAACGCCCGCAGGTCCCAGGCCAGTTCGTCCGCCGGGTCGTCCTGCGTGTCCGCCATGTAGTGCGCCAGGGTGCAGCGGTGCAGGGCGTCGCCGTCCTCGCCGATCTCCGACCAGAGCGCGAGGAAGCGGCTCCGCGCCTCCTCGCGGTCCCCGGCGTGCTGGAGCATGACCGCCTGCCCGATCCGGGTCATCACGACGTCCTCGCCGTCCGCCGTCCGTTCCTGCCGCTCCACCACCGCGCCGCCCTCCACCGTCCACCGTCCGCCGCCGGTCCTGTGCCGCCGGCCGCTGCCGTCCGTCGTCCCGTCGTCCGCCCGCCCGGCCGTCAAGGCGTCAGGTCGTCCGACGGTGCCGACGCTAGCGGCCGGCACTGACAATCGCGGTCAGGCACGGTGCGACGCGGGCGGCCCGGGCCCGCCGCTGCGCCAGGCCGGTGACCCCCGCCGCCCCGGCCCGCGGATCAGCCCAGGTCCGGGATGCGCCAGTCGATCGGCGCGTGCCCCTGGGCCGCGACCGCCTCGTTGATCTGCGTGAACGGGCGGGAGCCGAAGAACCTCCGGGCGGACAGCGGGGAGGGGTGCGCGCCCTTCACCACGACGTGCCGCTCCTCGTCGATCAGGGGCAGCTTCTTCTGCGCGTAGTTCCCCCACAGGACGAAGACAGCGGGGTCGGGGCGGTCGGCCACGGCCCGGATCACGGCGTCCGTGAACTTCTCCCAGCCCTTGTTCTTGTGGGAGTTCGCCTCGCCCGCGCGGACCGTCAGGACGGCGTTCAGGAGCAGGACGCCCTGGCGGGCCCAGGGCATCAGATAGCCGTTGTCCGGGACGGGCAGGCCGAGCTCCTCCCGCATCTCCTTGTAGATGTTCCGCAAGGAGGGCGGGGTCCTGACGCCCGGGCGGACCGAGAAGCACAGGCCGTGCCCCTGGCCCTCGCCGTGGTACGGGTCCTGGCCGAGGACGAGCACCTTGACCTCGTCGTACGGCGTCGCCTCCAGGGCCGCGAACACCTCCTCGCGCGGCGGGTACACCGGCCCCTTCGCCCGCTCCTCCTCGACGAAGTCGACGAGCTCCTTGAAGTAGGGCTTCTGGAGCTCCTCGCCGAGGACTCCGCGCCAGGACGCGGGCAGCATGGCGATGTCGGTCACGTCAACAACCTCCGGTGTACGGTCCGTTCTTCGGCACAGCCCGGCACCGGCCGCCGGCTCTTCGGCTCTCCGGCTCTTCCGTGCGGACTGTCGTCTCCACAGAACCTACCGGCGGCCACTGACAACCGGTCCCCGGGCGGCGGTCGCCGCCCTCGCCACAGTCCCACCGCAGTCCCGCCGCAGCCCCACCGCAGTCCCACCGCCCGCGAGCTACCAGCTCGTCTTCCGGCTCAGCTCCCACATCATCATGATCGCCGAGGGGTCGAGGGCCCGCTCCCCGCCCGCGATCTCCTCGCTGGCCATGATGTACTGCTTGCCCTGCCACAGCGGCAGCAGCCGGGCGTCGTCGACGAGGATGCGCTGCGCCTCCTCGAACTCGTCGACGACCTCCCCCCGGTCGGCCGCGCGCCGCGACCGCGGCAGCACCCCGTCGGTGATCCCCGGTGTCCGGTAGGGCGTGTTGAGCACGTTGCGCTCGCCCACGAAGGGTGCGATGAAGTTCTCCGCGTCCGGGAAGTCCGGGAACCAGCCACGCCCGAAGACCGGGTACTCGCCGTCCTTGTAGCCCTTCTCGAACGCCTTCCAGGGACGGCCCTGGATCTTGATCTCGAACAGGCCCGAGGCCTCCAACTGCCGCTCCAGCTCGGCGAACTCCGCCGCGGTCACGGAACCGTAGCGGTCGGTGGTGTACCACAGGGTGAGCGGCACCCGTCCGGTGATGCCCGCGGCCGCGAGGATCCGCCGGGCCTTGGCCGGGCTCGGCTCGCCGTAGGTGTCGAAGAAGCCCGTGGTGTGGCCGGTGACCCCGCGCGGCACCATGGAGTACAGCGGCTCGACCGTGTCCTTGTACACCTTGTGCGCGATCGCCGCGCGGTCCACGGTCTGCGCGACCGCCTTGCGTACGGCGGGCTTGCGCGCCCAGGGGTCCTTGGGGTTGAACACCAGGTAGCGGATCTCGGCGCCGGCGCCCTCGACGAGCCGGAGGTGGCCCTCCTTGTCCGCGCCCTGCTGCGCCACGACGTCCTCGGCGGCGATGCCGCGGAAGGTGACGTCGAGCTCCTTGTCGCGCAGCGCCTCGACCATGGCCTCGGAGTCGTCGAAGTAGCGGATGGTCACGGCGTCGTTCTTGCGGTCGGCGCCGCCCTCGTAGTCGTCGTTGCGGACCAGTTCCGCCTGCTCGCCGGAGCGGTACGAGGCCAGCGTGTACGGACCGGAGCCGGTGACCCCGTCGCCCTCGCGGAGCCGGTCGGCCGGGTAGTCGGCGGGGGCCACGAGGGACAGCGCGGGCGTGGCGAGCACGAACGGGAAGGTGGCGTCCGGCTTGCGCAGCTTGAACACGACCGTGCGGTCGCCCTCGGTGGAGACGGAGTCCAGCGAGCCGAGCAGTCCGGCCGGGCCGCCCTCGACGTCGATGCGCCGGATCCGGTCGACGGAGTGCTTCACGGCCTCGGCGTCCAGCGGGTCGCCGTTGGAGAACGTCAGGCCCGCGCGGAGCGTACACGTGTACACCGTGCTGGAGCCGTCGGTGAACTCGCACGATCTGGCCGCCTCGGGCTGCGGCTCGGTGGCGCCGGAGGGGAAGCTCAGGAGCGTCTGGAAGACGTTCCGGTACAGCTCCCAGGAGCCGTCCCAGGACGCCGCGGGGTCGAGCGTCGTCGGCGCGCTCGTGGTGCCGACGGTGATGGCGTCCTCGTCGTCCGCGCCCCCGGACGACAGCAGCCCGCACCCGGCGAGCAGGGATATCGACACCGTCGCCGCGACGGGGCGCAGACATCGAAGCTGACCTCTGGTGAACACGTACGCGCTCCTCGATCCGCCGTGCCATGGGTCGGCAGACCATACCGCAAGGCCCCGTCCGGCCAACCCTGTTGGCGGACGGGACTTTTCGCAGCTCACCCTTGGTACGGACCTTCGCCCGGCCGTGGCGGGCGACCGGACGGAGCGGCCCGCCCGCCCCGGCGGCGGACGGCGCCGGTCAGCCCACCCCGGCGTTGAGGAAGATGCCGCCGTCCACGACCAGCGTCTGGCCGGTGATCCAGTCGGACTGCTCCGAGGTGAGGAAGGCGGCCGCGCCACCGACGTCGGACGGCACGCCGAGCCGCCCCAGCGGGTACGCCGAGGTGACCTCCTCCTCGCGGCCCTCGTAGAGCGCCTTCGCGAACCTGGTCTTCACCACGGCGGGCGCGATGGCGTTGACCCGGACCGTGGGGGCGAACTCGTGCGCGAGCTGGAGCGTCAGGTTGACCATGGCGGCCTTGCTCATGCCGTACGCGCCGACGAACGGCGACGCGGACACGCCCGCGATCGAGGCGATGTTCACGATCGCGCCGCCGTGCTCGGACTGCCAGGCCTTCCAGGTGCGCTGCGCGAAGCCGAGCGCCGAGATCACGTTCGTCTCGAAGACCTTGCGCGCCACGTTGAGGTCGAGGTCGGCCATCGGCCCGAACACGGGGTTCGTCCCGGCGTTGTTGACCAGGAAGTCGACGCGGCCGAAGGCCTCCATGGCGCGCTCGACGGCGATCGCCTGGTGCGCCTCGTCGTGGGCCTTGCCCGCGACGCCGATGACGCGGTCGGAGCCGAGCTTCTCGACGGCCTCCTTGAGCGCGTCCTCGTTGCGGCCGGTGATGCACACGCGGTCGCCGCGGGCGACGAGCGCCTCCGCGATGCCGTAGCCGATGCCGCGGCTCGCCCCGGTGACGAGCGCCGCCTTGCCGCTGTCCTGCACTGCCATGGTCTGTGCTGTCCTTTGCTTCGAGAAGCGGGAGGGTGCCTGGGGGTGCCGGGAGGCGCTAGTCGAGCGGGCCGCCGGCCACGTACAGGACCTGGCCGGAGACGAAGCCCGCCGCGTCGCCGGTGAAGAAGGCGATGGCGTTGGCGATGTCCTCCGGCTCGCCGACGCGCTGGACGGGGATCTGGGTGGCGGCGGCGGCCTTGAAGTCCTCGAAGCCCATGCCGACGCGGTCGGCGGTGGCCTTGGTCATCTCCGTCGCGATGAAACCGGGCGCGACCGAGTTGGCGGTGATGCCGAACTTGCCCAGCTCCTTGGCGAGGGTCTTGGTGAAGCCCTGCATGCCCGCCTTGGCGGCCGCGTAGTTGGCCTGGCCGCGGTTGCCGAGGGCGGAGGAGCTGGAGAGGTTCACGATGCGGCCGAAGCCCGCGTCCACCATGTGCTTCTGGCAGGCCCGCGACATCAGGAAGGCGCCGCGCAGGTGCACGTTCATGACCGTGTCCCAGTCGGCCGCGCTCATCTTGAACAGGAGGTTGTCCCGCAGCACGCCCGCGTTGTTCACCAGGATCGTCGGCGCGCCGAGCTCCTGGGCGATCCGGGTGACGGCGGCCTCGACCTGGTCCTCGTCGGAGACGTCGCAGCCGACGGCGAGGGCCTTGCCGCCCGCCGCGGTGATCTTCTCCACGGTCTCCTTGCACGCGGTCTCGTCGAGGTCGATCACGGCGACGGCGCGGCCCTCGGCGGCGAGGCGGACCGCGGTGGCGGCGCCGATGCCTCGCGCCGCTCCGGTCACGACCGCGACACGCTGCTCAGTGGTGGACATGCTGGCTCTCCTCGCCCTCGGTGTGCGGCTCCGCGGCGCGCCCCCAGGTGAGCGACCGCTTAGTACCTTCAGCAGACGAGACGCTAGAAGCCATGGCACCCGGTGTCAACGGCATCCTGGGGATCGGGTGCAGGGCGGTCGCCGGTCAGCCCGCCGGAGGGGCGGAAACCGGGCGATCGGCGGTCGGCAGGCCAGGAGAGACCGGGGCCCGGGCGCCGGGCGGCCGGCGCGGGAATCGGGGCCCGGACGTCCGGACCTCAGCGCACCAGGAGCTCGACGAGGCGCTCCACCTCGGCCTGGGGGTCGGTGGTCAGCCCCGTGTGCACGGGCCCCGGCTGCACGACGGCGGAGCGCGGCGCGATCAGCCAGCGGAAGCGGCGCCCGGCGTCGTCCCGCGCGGCCTGGCCCGCGGCGGCACCGCCCGCGCAGACGCCCTCCACGGCCCGCAGCGCCGCCCGTACGCCCGCCACGTCGGCGGCGGGGTCAAGGGCGCGGAGCTTGGCCTCGTCCAGGTGGGTGCGGGCGGCCACGAAGGACCGGGCGCGGCAGTACACGACGACCCCCGCGTTGAACTGCTCGCCCCGCTCCACGCGTGGCACGACGCGCAGCAGCGCGTACTCGTAGACGTCCCGCGCGGGGACCTGGTTCGGCTCGGTCACGGGGTGGCGCCTTCCAGGGTGATGCGTTCGTGGATGCTCCGCGCGCGCGGCAGCAGCGCCTCGGCGTAGGCCCGCCGGACGGCGTCCGCGTCGTCGAAGCCCGGCTCGTCCGCCAGCCAGGCGTCGGGCACGTCGGCGGTGACCTCGGCCAGGAGGTCCGCGGTGACCAGCGGCGCGAGCTCGGCGGCGGCCGCGGCGACGTCCGGGCGGTACCCGGCGAGGGCGTGGTCGGAGGCGTCGTAGCCCCGAACGGAGGCGGCCGGGGCGGTGGGCCAGTTGTGGTGCCAGATCATGGTCGCGCCGTGGTCGATGAGCCACAGGTCGCCGTGCCACATCAGGAGGTTCGGGTTGCGCCAGGAGCGGTCCACGTTGTTCACGAGCGCGTCGAACCACACCACGCGTCCGGCCTCCAGCGGGTCCACCGCGAAGGCCAGCGGGTCGAAGCCGAGGGCGCCCGAGAGGAACTCCATGCCGAGGTTCAGCCCGCCGCTGGACTTGAGCAGTTGCTGCACCTCCGGGTCCGGCTCACCCAGGCCGAGCACCGGATCCAGCCGGACGCCGACGAGCCCCGGCACGCGCAGCCCGAGCCGGCGCGCGAGGCCGCCGCAGACCACTTCGGCGACGAGCGTCTTGCGGCCCTGGCCCGCGCCGGTGAACTTCAGGACGTACGGCGCGGGGGACGCCGCGGACCCGGTCGACGCGGCCGCCCCGGAGGACCCGGGCGCCCCGTCGTCGACGGCCTCCACGAGCCCGGGCAGCGAGCCGCCCTCACGCAGCGGCGTGACGTAGCGGACGGCGGTGACTTCGGTGAGCATCGCCCCAGGTTACTTGCGGGGGCGGAGGCCGCGGGCGGGTGCCCGGGCCTCGCGGGCGCGCCCCCGGAATGCTTGAAGGCGTGAACACATCGGGGCCGCCGTCCGTATCCCCCGGCATGACAGCTTCGAGGGACACCTCCCCCCTGCCCACGGGCCACCGCCTCACCCGCCGCACCGTCGTCGCCGCCGTCGGCGCGGGGGGCCTCGCCGCCGCGCTCACCGGCTGCGGCTCGGACGACGACAAGGGCTCCTCCGCACCGGCGGGCGAGGAGCGGGACACGGCGCCGGAGGAAGGCGGCGCGGCCGGGGCGGCGCTGGCCAGGACGGCGGACATCCCCGTCGGCGGCGGCAAGGTCTTCAAGGACGAGGGAGTGGTGGTCACGCAGCCGGAGAAGGGCACGTTCAAGGCGTTCTCGAACCGCTGCACCCACAAGGGGTGCCCGGTCACGAACGTCGAGGGCGGCACCGTCAACTGCGCCTGCCACGGCAGCAAGTTCGACATCGCCGACGGCAGCGTGCGGCAGAGCCCGGCGACCAGCCCGCTGCCCGCCGCCCGCATCCGGGTGGAGGGCGACGCGATCAGGCTCGCCTGACCCGCCGCGGCCGGGCGTGCCGGCGCCGGAGCCGTCAGGCGGGCGCGGGGCGCCGCGGCCGCCGCCACACGGCGAGGACCTCCTTCGCCGAGGTCACGGTCGCGACCAGGGCGAGGGTGTGGCGGACCATCGCGGGGGTGTACGTGGAGGGGAGCCCCGCGATGGCGTCCGCCGGCACGACGGCGGTGTAGCCGAGGTTCACGGCGTCGAAGACGGCGTTCGGGACGGCCACGTTGGCCGAGACGCCGGTCACCACGAGCGTGCGGCAGCCGGTGTTGCGCAGCAGCGCGTCCACGCCGGTGCCCGCGAGCGGCGAGAGGCCGTGCAGCCGGCGGACGACGAAGTCCTCGTCGGCGACCTCGATCGGCGGCGCGATCCGCACGGCCGACGTCCCGGACACCTGCCGCACGGGCAGCTTCCCGACGGCCTGGAACAGGGGCGCGTTGCGGTTCGCGCCGCGCCCGTCGGGGCGCCGCTCGGCGACGGCGTGCAGCACTTGGACGCCCGCGGCGTGGGCGGCGGCCACCAGCCGCGCGACGTTGGCCAGCGCCCCCGACGCCCGCGCCTCCTCGGCGAGTTCGGGCAGAGCGCTCTCCCTGCCGACGACGCCCTGCTGGCACTCGACCGTCAGCAGGGCCGTGGTGGCCGGGTCGAGCAGACGGCTGAGCTCTTCGTACGACGGCATGGTCCGTCCCCCTCGGCTCGCGGTGCGCGGGAGGCTAACCGGCATTGCGCCGGGGCGGAAGACACCGCATGCTCGTCTGACGCAGAGTCAACTACGGGTGCCGCCGCGTCCGCGCACGGCCGCGCGCCCGGGCGAGGAGACGACGCATGGCCCGCACGCAGCGCCGCGGCCGCCGGATCATGATGACGCCGGACGAGCTGGACGCCTTCCTGACCGCCGAGCGGACCTGCCGGGTCGCGACGGTGTCCGCCGACGGCGCGCCGCACGCGAGCCCGCTGTGGTTCGTGTGGCACGGCGCGTCCCTGTGGCTGTACTCGCTCACCCGCAGCAGGCGCTGGGCCGACCTCCGGCGCGACCCGCGCGTCGCCGTGGTCGTCGACGCCGGGGAGACGTACGGCGAGCTGCGCGGCGTGGAGCTGACCGGCACCGTCGTGTGCGTGGGCGAGACGCCGCGCACCGGCGCGCCGTGCCCGGAACTCGACGCGCCGGAGCGGCTGTTCGCCCGCAAGAACTTCGGCGTGGAGGAGATGGTGCACGACGGCAGGCACGCGTGGCTGCGACTCACACCGGACGCGGTGGCCTCCTGGGACTTCCGGAAGCTGGGGCAGGTGTGACGGCTTCTCCGTGAGGGGAGACCGGGGCAGGTGTGACGACCCTTGCGAGAGCGCGAGCCGGGGCAGGCGTGACAGGTTCTCCGTGAGGGGAAACCGGGGCAGGTGTGACGACCCTTGCGAGAGCGCGAGCCGGGGCAGGTGTGACGACCCTTGCCAGAGCGCAAGCCGCGGCAGGCGTGAGGGCCCTTCCGACAGCGCGAAGCCAGGGCCCTCGCGAGAGCGTGAGCCGTGGCGCAGCCCTTCCCGTCAGGCCGCCTCCGCCCCCGCCGCCCGCAGCGCCTCCACCGCCGCCCTGATCGACGGACGGCGGTCGGCGTCCGCGCGCCAGACCACGTACACGTGCCGCCGCACCCGGTGCCGCACCGGCGCCGTGCGTACGCCCGCCGGCATGGGGTCGCGGCCGAGACGGGGCACCACGCACACGCCGAAGCCGGCCGCGACCAGGGCGAGCTGGGTGTGGTGCTCCTCGGCGCGATGGGCGATGCGCGGCTCGAAGCCCTGGCCGCGCAGCGTGAACATCAGCCACTCGTGGCAGAACTCGCCCTCGGTCCACGTGATCCACTCGTCGTCGGCGAAGTCCTCCAGGTCGACCTCGGGGCGGTCGGCCAGCGGGTGGTCCACCGGCATCGCGACATCGGCCGGGTCGTCGAGCAGTGCGGCCTTCATCAGGCCGTCGGGCATGGGCAGCGGTTTGTTGTACCAGTCCAGGACCACCGCCAGGTCCAGGTCGCCGCGCACCACCTGCCGGACGCCCGCCTGCGGCTCCAGCTCCACGGCGGACACGCGCAGGTCCGGGTGGTGGGTCCGCAGCGAGGCCAGGGCCGTGGGCAGCAGCCCGCGCAGCGCCGTCGGGAACGCGGAGATGCGCAGCTCGCCGACCGCCTTGCCGCGCTGCCGCTCCAGGTCGGACTGGGCCAGCTCGACCTGGGAGAGGATGCGCGCCGCGTGGTCGGCGAGCAGCCGCCCGGCGTCGGTGAGGCGTACGCCCCGGCCGTTCTTCGCGAGGAGCTGCTGGCCCACCTCCCGCTCCAGCTTCGTCATCTGCTGCGAGACGGCGGACGTCGTGACGTGCAGCCCGGCGGCGGCACCGCTCACCGAGCCGTGCCGCGCGAGCGCGTCCAGCGTCCGCAGGCGCTCCAGGTTCAACATGTAAGCGATGCTACGCGATATCCGGCAGGAAAACTCACTTGCACTAAGACGTGCTGGTGATCCATGGTGGCGTACATGCGCCACTCCCCCACCCCACGATCCACGGCCCCCGCTCCCGCCGCTGCCGCCTCCCCGGCCGCTCCGGGCGCCACGGGCTCCCCGGCCGACCCGCGGGAGCCCCCGGCGCACCAGGGCGGCCGCCGCCGGGGGGACTGGCGGCTGCGCTTCGCCTTCCTGTCCCTGGTCTGGGGCTTCAGCTTCCTCTTCATCAAGGTGGGCACGGAGGGGTACGCCCCGTTCCAGGTCACCTTCGGGCGGCTGTTCTTCGGCACGCTGGTGGTCGCGGCCGTCCTGGTCGCCAAGCGCGAGCGGCTGCCCCGCTCCTGGCGCACCTGGGGGCACCTGTCGGTGGCGGCGCTGCTCCTGAACGCGGCGCCGTTCTCGCTGTTCGCGTACTCCGAGCTGACGATCCCCTCCACGCTCGCGGGGATATGCAACGCGACGTCCCCGCTGTGGGGCATGGCCCTGTCCCTGGTCGCGCTCTCCGAGGACCGGCCGACGCGGCGCCGGGTCGCGGGGCTCGGCATCGGCTTCCTCGGCGTACTCACGGTCCTCGGCGCCTGGCACGGCTTCAACGGCCTGGACGCCCGGGGCACGGCCATGGCCCTGCTGGCCTCGCTGTGCTACCCGATCGGCTGGATCTACGTACGCCGCACGCTGGCCGGCTCCGGCCACTCGAACCTCGCCCTGACCGGCGCCCAGCTCTCGGTGGCCACGCTCGAACTGGCCGTGGTCACACCGCTGTTCACCTCGGTGCCGGACCACTTCCCGGTGGTCCCGCTGCTGGCGGTCGTCGCCCTCGGCGCGCTCGGCACCGGCCTGGCCTTCCTGGTCCAGTACGAGCTCGTCGCCGAGGTCGGCCCGACGACGGCGCAGATGGTCACGTACTTCACGCCGGTCATCGCCACGGCGGCGGGCGTCGCCGTGCTCGGCGAGTCCCTGGCCTGGACGACCCCCGTCGGTGCCGTGATCGTCCTGGCGGGCGCCGCGCTCACCCAGTCCAGGCCGCGCACGCGGACCGCCCGGCCGTAGCGCCTGCCCGGCCGTACCACCGGCCGCAGTGCCCGCCCGTCCGCAGCGCCCGCTCAGACGTAGCGCCGCGCGGGCGCGGGCCCGGTGGCCGCCGCCACGGCGTCGGCCACCGCCTCGATGTCGTCGCCGGTGAGCGTCGAGACGGTGATGCGCACCCCGGGCGGCGCGTCGAGCCGGAACCGCGCCCCCGGGGCGACGGCCCAGCCCGCGTGCAGCATCCGCGCCACCACCCCGGTCTCCTCCGGCACCGGCACCCATACGTTCATGCCGCTGCGCCCCCGGGCGGCGACACCGCGCTCGGCGAGGGCCGCGAGCAGCGCCTCGCGCCGGTGCCCGTACGCGGCGGACACCTGCCGCGCGTCCACGGCACCGCCCTGCCACAGGTGCAGGACCGCCCGCTGGAGCACCTTGCTGACCCAGCCGGGGCCGAGCCGCAGCCGGCCCTGCACCCGGTCGACGGTCTCCGCGTCGCCGCTGAGCACCGCCAGCCGCAGGTCGGGACCGTACGCCTTGGCCGTGGAGCGCACGAAGGCCCAGCTCCGGGTGGCGCCGGCGAGCGTGTGCAGCGGCAGGTCGACGATGCCGTGCCCGTGGTCGTCCTCGATGACCAGCGTCTCCTGGTGCGCGGCCAGGACGTCCCGCAGGGCACGCGCGCGTGCGGCGCCGACCGCGGCCCCGGTCGGGTTCTGGGCGCGGGCCGTGACGACGAGCGCGCGCGCCCCGGCGCGCAGCGCCCGCTCCACCTCTCCGGGCAACGGCCCCTCGTCGTCGACACCGACCGGGACCGGCCGCAGGCCGAGCGCCGGCACGAGGTCGAGCACGCTGCCCCAGCCCGGGTCCTCCACGGCCACGGCGTCGCCGACCTTGAGGCGCGCGGCGAGCACCCGCTCGATCGCGTCGAGCGCCCCGGAGGTGACGGCGAGGGGACCGTCCGGCACGCCGTCGGCGTCCAGCATCCCGCGCGCGCAGCGGTTCAGCTCCGGCTCCACGGGCGCCTCCCCGTACAGGTCGGGGTGGTCGTCCGCGCGTGCTGCCGCCACCGCGAAGGCCTCGGCCAGGGACGGCAGCAGCGCCGTGTCGGGGTTGCCGCTCGCGACGTCCCGGACGCCGGGCGGTACGACGAGGCGGCTGTACTCGCGCGCCGTCGTCGCGGGCCTGCTCCGCACCCGGCTGCCGCGCCGCCCGGACGTCTCGATGACACCGCGCTCGCGCAGCGTGCGGTAGGCGGCCGCCACCGTGTTCGGGTTGACGCCCAACTGCCGGGCCAACTCCCGCATCGGGGGCAGGAGTTGACCGGGCTCCAGGTCACCGTGGCCCACCGCGCGCTCGACACTGGTGGCGATCTCGGCTGCGCCCCGCCCGACGATCGGATATTCTCCTAGCACAAAGCACAGTATGCACTAGTGCAATTGATGGGGCAAAGCGGTGGCACGCGGCCACCGCGGGACGACGCGCGGCACGTACCCGCGCAGTACGTGAGGGAGAAGGCATGGAGACGACGAAGCAGCCCGCCGCGCCGGACGGCACCCCCTATACGGCGACCGACCGCACGGTCCCCACGCGGGCCCGCGAACGCGCCACGTACGACCGCGCGGCGGTGCACGCCATACTCGACGAGGCCTACGTCTGCCACCTGGGCTTCGTGCGCGACGGCGCCCCGGTCGTCCTGCCGACGCTGTACGGCCGGGTGGGCGAGCGGCTCTACGTGCACGGATCGACCGGGTCCCGGCCGCTGCGGATGGCGAGGGCGGCCCAGGGCGACGAGTCGGCCGACCCCGGGCTGCCGGTGTGCCTGACGGTCACGCACGTGGACGGCCTCGTCCTGGCGCGCTCCGCCTTCCACCACTCGCTCAACTACCGCTCCGTGGTGGTGCACGGCATCGCGCGCCAGGTCACGGACCCGGACGAGAAGCGGGCCGCGCTCGACGCGCTCGTGGACCACGTGGTGCCCGGCCGCGCCGCCGACTCGCGCCCCGCCAACGCCAAGGAGCTGGCGGCGACCGCCGTGCTCCGCCTGGACCTCGACGAGGTGTCCGCGAAGATGCGCACGGGCGGCCCGAACGACGAGCCTGAGGACATGGACCTGCCGTACTGGTCGGGGGTGGTGCCACTGCGCAAGGGCTACGACCCGCTCATCCCCTCCCCCGACCTGGCACCCGGCATCGAGGTCCCCGGCTACCTGAGGGACCGCTGAGGACCGGCCTCCCTACGCGGCCCCTTCCTGACGCGTCCGTGCCGCCGCCCGCGCCTCCGCGGCGGCCAGGCCCGTGACGGCCGCGAGCATCAGGAGGGTGCCCGCCACGGTGGCGGCGTTCAGCTCCTCGCCGAGCGCGGTGACGGCGATGACGGCCGCGCTCACCGGCTCCAGCAGCATGATCACGGAGACGGTGGCGGAGCGGACGGCGGCCGCCCCGGCGAAGTAGAGCGCGTAGGCGAGGGCCGTCGGCACCGCGGCGATGTACAGCAGGCAGCCGAGCACCCGGGCGGGCTCGGCCGTGTGCGGCAGCAGGCCCTCGGCGGCGGCGAGCGGCAGCAGGCACAGGGACACCACGGCGAACGACCAGACCGTCGTGCTGGACGCGTCACTTCCGCCGTCGCGCCCCCACCAGCGGGTCAGGAGCGTCATGACGGCGTACCCGGCGGCCGACGCGAGCGCGAAGACCACGCCCCAGGGCCGCACGGCCGCATCGCCGCCGCCCGCGAAGAGGACACCGAGCCCGGCGAGCGCGCCGCCGACCGCGCACAGGCCGCCGAGGCCGAGCCGCTCCCCCAGGGCGAGCCGGGCGCCGAGGGCGATGAGCACGGGCCCGGCGCCGAGCGTGACGACGGTGCCGACGGCGAGGCCGGTGGCCTCCACGGCGGCGAAGTACGCGGTCTGGAACACGGTGAGGGCGACGCCGATCGCGGTGATCCGCCCGACGCGGCGGCGCAGCGGCCCGCGCGCGGCCGTCCGGGCACCGCGGCGCGGGCGCACCAGGCGCGCGGCGAGCAGCAGCAGGAACCCTCCGGCGCAGCGCCAGAAGGACAGGGCGACGGGCCCCATGTCGCTGGCCGAGAACACCAGGGAGGCGGCTGCGCCGGCCGTGCCCCAGGCGGCTCCGGCGACGCTCAGGTAGACGAGGCCGCGCCCGAGGGACAGGCAGGGCAGAGCCGTGGTGGCGGCGGGGGTCGCGTCCGTGGACGCGGGGGACTTGCTGGGCATGCTGGACACGCTCGACACGTGGAATCTCCGCAGGAGGTCGTGGAGGAGACCGCGTCACGGCCGGCGTGCCGACGGGGGCACCGGATGCCCGCACGCTCGGGACGACTCCCTTCGATTCCCCGTGCGGTGAGCTGCAGGGAGCCCTGCACGGAGCCCCGTTGACGTACGTTGACGCACGTTGACGTACGAGAAGGAAGGGCACGTACGGAAAGAGGGCCCCGGTCAGGGGTCGACTCGGGAAGCCGCCGCTCGGGGGCGCACGGCCGCGAAGACGCAGGTCCTGGACTGTCGTCCGCGGGCAGCACCGTCCGCCCGGCGGCGAGGCCGGGCGCGATCCGGGTGAAGCCCGCCTAGGCGGCCGGAGGCGGGAGAACGAGTGCTCGTGCGTGCATGATCGGCACCCTATGCGCCGGTTCCGCTCGGGGACAACCTCTGTTCGGATTCCGGGACGGCCTTCCCGCCGTCGCCCGCGGGCGGCCCGGGGGACGACGACTGGGCGATGAGCGCGCCCACCAGGACGAGCGAGCCGCCGACGAGCTGCGGCGCCGAGAGCCGCTCCCCCAGCACGACCCAGGCGAGCACCGTGGCCACGACCGCTTCGAGGCACGCCACCACGCCCGCGACCTGCGGCGAGAGACGGCGTACGGACAGCACCCCGGTGACGTACGCGACGACGGTGGTGACCAGGACGATCCAGCAGAGGAGCGTCCACGCGGGCACGCGCGAGCCGTCCATGGCGGCGGACCGCCCGAGCACGCTCCAGTCCATGCCCCAGGGCCGTGCGATCAGGGTGAGCACCGCCGTGCCGACGAGCAGCCCGTACGCGATGACGCCGAGCGGGGCGGGGGCGTCGTCCCCCGCGTCACCGCCCTGGTCGGACAGGATGAAGTAGCCGACCTGGCAGCAGGCAGCGCCGAGCGCGAGCAGCAGCCCGACGGCGTCGAAGCCAAGACCGGCCCAGACCTCCACGACGCAGGCGAGGCCGCCGACGGCCAGCACCACGCCGAGCGCCGCCGCCCGGGTCACGGGCCGGCGCTGCACGAACCGCACCCAGCCGAGGACGAGCGCGGGCGCGAGGTACTCCACGAGCAGGGCCACGCCGACCGGGATCCTGGAGATCGCGGCGAAGTAGCAGGCCTGGACGCCGGCGACGGCCAGCAGGCCGAACCCGGCGAGCAGCGCGGGCCTGCGCCGCACGAGCGCCCGGTGCCGCCAGGCCACGGGCAGCATCACGAGCGCGGCGCCCGCGACGCGCAGCCACACCACGTGCAGCGGGTCGAGGCCCGCCTCGATCAGCGGCTTCGCCGCGACGCCGGAGCCGCCGAAGGCGACCGCCGACACCAGGGCCAGACCGAGCCCGAGCCCCCTGCCGCGCTCCGCCCGCCCCGCCCCGTCACACTTCTCCTGAGACGCTCGCACCGGCACATGATGTCAGCAGACGTCATGACCGTCACCCCTGATGACCACTGTCTCAACCGGCGGACGGGGGCGGGCCCTTCGGCACCGGGCCGACGGCGGACCAGACGGGCTCTTCAGCACCGGGCCGACGGCGGACCAGACGGGCCCTTCGGCACCGAGCCGACGGCGGACCAGGCAGGCTCCTCGGCACCGGGCCATCCGCCCGACCCGCACCTGCCCCATGGACGTGCGGCACCCGCTCCGGCGGCTGGGGCGACCCCGTCAGCGGCCCGGCTCGCACCCCACCTGGGCACCGGTCCCGATCCGGGTGAGCAGCGCGTCGAGGTCGACGCCCGCGTGCCGCAGCACCTCGGCGGCCCGGCTCTCCCTGTCGGCGGCGAGGGCGGCGAGCAGGTCGAGGCCGCCGGCCGGGGTAGCGCCGCGCAGCACGGCCCGGACGCGGGCGGCCTCCATGGCCCCGGCGGCCGCGGGCGACAGCACCGTCTCCTTGGCCGCGGCCACGACCGGTACGGCGCCGGAGTCCTCGACGCTGCTCCGCCACTGGAGCCCGTACCCGATGCTGCGTTGCACGAGGTAGCCGAGCAGGCGCGCCAGTTGGGGCCCGCCGTCGAAGACGGCCCGCACCTCGGACTCGTGCTCGATCAGCGAGTGCAGCAGGTGCGCCGTGTCGACCTGCCGGTCCCCGTCGCGTACCGCACGCCGGCGTGCGCCGGCCACGACCGGGGCCAGCGCCGCGCTCGGGCCGGTGTCGATGTCTGCCCGGGTCGGGCCGGGCTCTGCGCCCTGGGGGGTACGGCTTTGCACTCTCACACCCCATCAGTCCCCCGCGGGGCCCGGCATCGGCGGCGGGGAGCATTTCCGCGTCCCACACAGGGTGTGCACACCTGGGTGGGTTGTCCTCCTTACGGATGACTTCCGGCCGTTCTCGCTGGTGGGGGCGCGCGCCGCCGTGCTTCGCGCCGGGTGCGCAACCATCGTGCCCCGGCGCTCGTCCGTGAGGGGCATGGAGAGCGGGTGTTGGTTGGTCACCCTGCCGGCGGCCGACGGACGACTGTACGTGTACCGGGTGTACGCGCCCGCGGACGCGCTGCCCGCCGACCTGTTCTGGGACGCCTGGCACTGCCACGACGAGGGTCCGTTCCCCCGCGCCCCCGACCTCTTCGACGCCGCGGTGATACGGCACGTCGGCCGGGCGCCGCGCTGAGTCCCCGCCGGGCGGCTGCCGTCATGCGTCGGCGCGCCGCGCGACCACCACCGTCGCGTACAGCTCCTCGTCGGTGACGACGCGCGGCGCGAGCCCCGCGTCCGTGACGGCCGCGACCGCTGCGGGCACCTGCCGCTCGCTCGTCTCGAAGAGCAGCAGGCCGCCGGGCGCCAGCCACCGCGGCGCCTCCGCGGTCACCCGCCGCAGCACGTCGAGCCCGTCCGCGCCGCCGTCGAGCGCGACGCGCGCCTCGTGTTCGCGGGCCTCGGCGGGCAGCAGCGCGACCTCGCCGGACGGGACGTAGGGCACGTTGGCGAGCAGGATGTCGGTCCGCCCGCGCAGCGCAGCGGGCAGCGCCGCGTACAGGTCACCCTCGTGGACGTGGCCGCCGAGCGCGCCCACGTTGCGGCGGGCACAGGCGACGGCTGCCGGGTCGATGTCGGCGGCGTGCAGTTCGGCGCGGCCGAGGGCCGTGGCGAGCGCCGCGCCCAGGGCACCCGACCCGCAGCACAGGTCCACGACGACGGCACCGGGTGCCGCGAGCGCGGCCGCCTCGCGGACGAGTGCCTCGGTGCGGCGGCGCGGCACGAAGACGCGGGGGTCGACGGCGACGCGCAGCCCCGCGAACTCGGCCCAGCCGACGACGTGTTCCAGCGGCAGCCCGCTCACCCGCCGCGCCACCAGGGCGTCCAGCTCCGCGGGCGTCGCCGCGGCGGCCACCAGCAGCTCCGCCTCCTCCTCCGCGAACACGCAACCCGCGGCGCGCAGCCGCGCCACCGCGTCCGCACAGGCCGGGTGGTCGGCGTCGGGTCGGGCGGACGACGGCATGCGGGGGCCTTTCCAGCAGTACGAGCAGTTGTGCAGCGGTGCAAGCGGGTACGAAGCCGTACGAGCAGGCAGTACGAGCCGTACGAGCAGCACCGAGAGGGTGCCGGGCCGCGGAGCGGCAGGCGGAGCACCACCCTATCCGGCGCCCAGCCGCGGCCACTTCGGCCGTCCCACCCCTGTCCTCGAACGAGCCGTACGACCGGGGCCAGCCGTACGAGCCGGGCGAGCCGTACGGGCCGGGCGACGGGCCCGCCCGGACGGCGCGGTGCCCCGCACAGGGTGTGCGGGGCACCGGCACGGCCGCGCTCCGGATACGGGCGGCGCGGCCCGCTCCACCTCAGTCCTCATCGGCGAGGATCAGGTACAGCTTCTTGCGGGCGTCGTTGATGACGGTCAGCGCCTTGTCGCGCTGTTCCTTGGAGCCGGTCTTCCAGACCTGGCCGAACGCCTCCATCAGGCCGAAGCCGGCCTGCCGGATCTCGGTGAGGGCCTCCCAGTCGACGCCGCGGCCGGAGTCCTCCCAGGGCGCCTCGGGCCCCTCGTCCGCCGCCGCGCGGCCGGAGTCGGTGAGCGAGAAGAGCTTCTTGCCGCCCTCGCTCGCGCTGGCGATCAGCCCCTCGTCCTCCAGGAGCTGGAGGGTCGGGTAGACGGAGCCGGGGCTGGGCTTCCACGCCCCGCCGCTGCGCTCGGCGATCTCCTGGATCATCTCGTAGCCGTGCATCGGCCGGTCCTTCAGCAGCGCCAGGATGGACGCCCGGACGTCGCCGCGCCGGGCCCGGCCGCGCGGGCCGCCCCTGCCGCCGCGCCCGCCCCAGGGGCCGGGGCCGCCGAAGCCGGGCCCGAAGGGGCCGAACGCCGCGCGCCGCCCCTCGAAACCGCCCCGGCCCTCGGGCCCGGGTCCGTGGGGTCCGCGCCCGCGGCCCCGCCTGTGCTCGTGCTCGTAACCGTGTTCATAACCGTGGGAACGCATGTCGGTCAGTCCTTTCCTCGTTCCATGGTGTCGCCGCGAGCGTTCGCGGCGCCTGGTCGGTGACCACGCTTCTGGTCGGCGGCTCGGCCGACAGGGACCGCGTCGGTCACCTCGCAACATCGCATCGACATCGACTCGACATCATTGATCAGTCGCGATGCTTCAACGATATATCGGAACAGTACGTACGACAAGACTTCGACGGCCAACCCCGACAAAAGGAGCCACCGCCCCGACCACAGACCGACGGAATCTCGTGAACAAAGGCCAGTCATGACGGATTGGCCTTGGCGGCGCGCCCTGGTGGCTCCCTAGGGTCGTCCGCATGACCACATCCCCACGGACCCGCATCCGTGTCGTCGACGCCTTCGCCGAGCGCCCCTTCACCGGGAATCCGGCCGGAGTGCTGCTCCTCGACTCGTTCCCGGACGACGACTGGCTCCAGCGGGTGGCCGCCGAGGTGAACCACGCGGAGACCGCCTTCGCCCACCCGCTGCCCGAGGGCGACGGGGTCGACTGGGCGCTGCGCTGGTTCACGCCCGCCACCGAGGTCGACCTGTGCGGCCACGCCACGCTGGCCACCGCGCACGTCCTGCGCTCCACCGGCGCCGCCGAGGGGCCGGTGCGCTTCGCCACCCGGTCCGGGGTGCTCACCGCCACCGCCCACGCGGACGGCTCGATCACGCTCGACTTCCCGACGGCGCCGCTCACCCCCGCCACCGTCCCGGACGGCGTCGCCGAAGCCCTGGGCGCCGAGCCGCTGTCGGCGTACGACACCGGGCCACACCTAGGCGACCTGCTGGTCGAGCTGGTCGACGAGCGGACCGTGCGCGCGCTCACGCCGGACCACAGGGCCCTGGTCGCGCACTCGGAGCGCGGCATCATCGCGACGGCCCGCGCCGAGGACCCCGCGCGCGGGTACGACTTCGTCTCACGCGGCTTCTTCCCGCGCGTCGGCATCGACGAGGACCCGGTCACGGGCAGCGCGCACACCGCCCTGGCGCCGTTCTGGTCAGGGCGCCTGGGCCGCGCCGACCTCACCGGCCTCCAGGCCTCGGCGCGCTCCGGCCTGGTCCGCACCGGCCTGCGCGGCGACCGCACCCTGCTGACGGGCCGCGCGGTCACCGTCATCGAGGGCGACCTGCTGGCCTGACGGCGGCGACGCGCGCCCCGCCTACGGCACGGGGTGGCCGCTCCACGGCACCGGCGCGGCCCCCGCCGCGCCGCGCCCCCGCGTCACGCGGTGGGCAGCCACCCGACCTTGCCCGCGAGCAGCCCGTAGCCCACGAAGGCCCCGATGTCGAGCAGCGAGTGGGCCACCACCAGCGGCCCGACGCGGCCCCAGCGCCGGTAGAGCAGCACGAACACCACGCCCATCGCCATGTTCCCGATGAACCCGCCGATGCCCTGGTACAGGTGGTACGACCCGCGCAGCACCGAACTCCCCACCAGCGCGGCCATCGGCGTCCACCCGAGCTGTCCGAGCCTGCGCAGCAGATAGCCGACGACGAGCACTTCCTCCAGGATCGCGTTCTGCAGCGCCGACAGGACCAGCACCGGGTACTTCCACCACACGTCCGGGAGGTTCTCCGGGACCACCGTGAGGTTGAAGCCGAGGCCGCGGGCCGCCAGGTAGAAGGCGATGCCCGTCGATCCGATGACGGCGGCCACCGCGGCCCCGCGGCCGAGGTCCGGCCACGGCCGCGTCCGGTCGAAGCCGACGGTCCGCAGCCCCGAGCCCTCCCGCAGCAGGAAGTGCGCGACCAGCACCACGGGCACCAGCGCGGTGGCGATGCCGAAGAGCTGCCACGCGAGGTCGAGCCAGGGCCGCCCCGGTGCCGCCGAGGTGTTCATCCGGGCGGCCTGCTCGTCCAGGCCGCCCGGCCTGGTGACCGACCCGATGAAGCTGATCAGCGACGACACGCCGCTCGCGCCCAGCGACAGCGCGAGCACCAGCAGCGTCTCGTGGCCGAGGAACCGTCGCGAGAGCCTCGTCTCGGGAAGGACACCGGCCGTCGGCCCCGGCTCCGCTCGCACTGCTGCCTCCACTGGCGCGTTCCGCCTCGTCGCTCGCGTGCCGCCCGCGCCGCCGTCGTCCCGGGGCGGCGGGCGCACCTGGATCGTCACAGCTTGCCCGATGCCCTCGGCGGGCGGTCGGCCGACCCGCGCTCACGCCGTCGCGCACCCGCCCGGGACGCGGTCTCCCGTCCCGCGGTCCCTGTCGTACGCCCTCACGTACGGCGCTTCCTCACACGCGCAGCGCCGGTTCCGGCAGCCCCACCGGCCAGGTGTGCACCGGCTCCCCGGCGTGCATCAACGCGCTGTACCGGCGCGTGGTGGCGGCGAGCGCCGCCTCGCGCTCCAAGCCGCCCTCCAGTGCCCGGTGGTACGTCGCCGCCTGCCAGGTCGCGCCGTTCACGCGCCGCCTGCACCGCTCGTCGATCACACCCAGGTACAGATCGCGGTCGGCGGGCTCCACGCCCCAGGCGTCGAGTCCGGCCGCGGCGAGCGGCAGCAGCTCGTCGCGCACCAGGTCGACGGCCGCCACCTCCACCAGTCCGCCGTGCCGGCCGCGCCGCGGCCACTCCAGGCGGGCGTCGATGCCGTAGCGGCAGGCGGTGTCGAAGTTCCGGGCCGCCACCTCGAAGGGCAGACGGCTCCACACCGGCCGCGCCTCCTCGGCCAGCGCGCGCACCAGGCCGTAGTAGAAGGCGGCGTTGGCGATGACGTCGGTGACGGTGGGGCCCGCGGGCAGGACGCGGTTCTCCACGCGCAGGTGCGGCACGCCGTCGGCGATGCCGTACACGGGCCGGTTCCAGCGGTACACCGTGCCGTTGTGCAGCGTCAGTTCGGCCAGCCGCGGCACCCCGCCCTCGTCGAGCACGCGCTGCGGGTCCTCGTCCTCGCACAGCGGGATCAGCGCCGGGAAGTACCGCAGGTTCTCCTCGAACAGGTCGTACGCGCTGGAGATCCACCGCTCGCCGAACCAACTGCGCGGCCGCACCCCCTGCGCCTGGAGCTCGGGCGGCCGCGTGTCCGTGGACTGCAGGAACAGCGGCGGCCGCGACTCCCGCCACAGCTCGTGCCCGAACAGGAACGGCGCGTTGGCGCCCACCGCCACCTGCGCGGCCGCGATCGACTCCGCGGCGTTCCAGACGTCGGCGAACTTCCCCGGGGTGACCTGGAGGTGGAGCTGCACCGACGTGCACGCCGCCTCGGGCGCGATGGACGCCGACGAACACCGCAGCCGCTCCACGCCCTCGATGTCGAGCGCGAAGTGCTCCCCGCGGGCCGCCACCATCTGGTCGTTGAGCAGGGCGTAGCGGTCGTCGTCGGAGAGGTTCGCGGAGACCAGGTCGGCCCGGCTCAAGGTCGGCAGAATACCGATCATCACGATGCCCGCGTCCACCTCCGCCGCTTTCCGGTGGGCATAGGCGAGGCCCGTGCGCAGCTCCTCGGCGAGCTGGTCGAGAACGCGGCCGCCCAGCCGGTGCGGGGCGATGTTCACTTCCAGGTTGAACATTCCGAGTTCGGTCTGGAAATCGCGGCTCGCGATACGCTCGAGAACTTCCGCATTCATCATTCTCGGAGTGCCGTCGGGTCCCGTGAGATTCAGCTCTATCTCGAGGCCCAGGAGATTCTTGGGCCGGTCGAAGCGCCGCTCCTCGAGCATCCGCCCGAGCGCGTCGAGGCACTGCTGGTGCTTGATCCGGTACAGCTGGCGATCGGACAGGTCGTACGACCCCGCCTCGACCTTCTCCCCCATCGGAGCGTCCCTCCTCGCCTGGGCGGCACACAGCCCGGCCGCTGTGTACGGAGGATGATGCCCCGCCGATGTGATCCATAACGCCCCCGCGGAGCCGCCCGCCCGGTAGGCTACGGAAAGGTGACCCGCGGCACATTCGCCAGGCAAGCCGCAGCGCGCAGATTCAATGCCTCCGGTTGTGGTCGAAAATACCGGCGAGAACCGGCCGACCGCACCCGCGAGAAGCCCCGAGGTCAATCGCCCGGAACGGATCGTGAATCAGGAGAAATCTCCCATAAGCGCGACCGGATGAAGCCTTGACCGGCATATGGGGAACGGCTAGCGGAAACTTTTCCTGAACACTTGTCGTATAAACTCCCTGGTTGAGGCAGAGAGTTGGCGCTCGCGGTGCCCCCCCCCCCGGGTCCCCTGCCCCCGCCCCCTCTGACCCCGAGCAGACAGCGCTGTCCGCACCTGCCCCCGCCCCGCCGTGCCTGTCGAATGAGAGGCGACCCACCATGCCGCTGCATGTCCCCCCGGCTCCCGCACCCGCTGTACGCAGTGTCCTCACGGCCCTCGGTTCCCCCACCGCCGTCCGCGAGGCCCGCACCCCGTCCCTGCGTGCCGCCCAAGGCCCCACGCGCCCGGAAACGCCGCTGCCGCTCTTCGAGTTGGTCCGCTCGGCGGCGCCCGCCGCGGCCACGAAGCTCACCGGGTGGCGGTTCCTGATCCGCTCCGGCGAGCGCGCGGTGGCGGCGGCGGACACGATGCTCACCCCGGACGGCTGGGCGTTCTCGCACTTCTGCGAAGGCCCGTACATCGCCTCCACCGAGCGGGCACTGCTCCACGCCGAGGCCCTGCCGCAGGCGTACCAGCCGCGGCTGCTCTCCGTGCCGGAGCTCTACATGCTCACCCTGTGGCTGCACGGCGACTGCACGACGGACGGCGCGAGCGGCGCGCTCGACCCCGCTGACGTACTGGTTCCGCTCGCTCCCGCGCCCCCCGGCATCGCCGCCCACCGCCCGCACCGCGCCGCCGACCTGCTGCCGGTGCTCATCCACCGCCTGACCCCGGCCCCGCTGCTCACCTCACCCGCCTGACCACCCGCACCTGCCCGCCCACGTGCCCCGCCGCCCCCGGCCGCGGGGCACGGTGCTGCCCGGTGCCGCCCGGAATGCCCATCCGGACTAGCCCACTTCGGCCACGCCGAACCACCCGAAGGGACAGGGGAGTTGGACTGAACCGTCCGCGCGGGTGATACGTCCTTAAGCAGTAGGAAACCGGTGCCGCAAAATCCCTGCGGAATCACGCCCGTGGGGCAACACTGGACGGGACCGACTCGACCAACGGGGGAACGGGGGCGGCATGACCACCACATCAAGCCGTAGCACGGACGCGACCACCACCACTTCGCAGCGAAAGAACCCTTCCATGTGCCAGCACCAGCCACCCTGCCCGACAGCCGAATCCGCCGACAGGGAGGCCGCGTCGCTCGTCGCGCACCACCCGGAGCAGGGCTGGAGTCTGCTGTGCAACGGCGTCCTGCTCTTCGAGGACACCGGTGAGCTGCTGCCGAACGGCGAGATCATCGCGCCGCACCGGCCGCTGGGCACGAGCCAGGTGATGACGGCCGCCTGAGCCGCCGGCACGACCACACCACCGCGGAACAGCGCCTTCGCACCGAACCGGTACCTCACCGGACCGCTGCGAAACCCGAAAGGGCCGGCCCGGAGGACTTCTCCCGAAGTCTCCGAACCGGCCCTGACTTGTGCGCGCCGCACCCGGCCGCCCTCACCCGGCAACCGGCAGGCGCCCGGCCCCCGTGGTCCTGGGTCCCGGGGGCGCGACCTCAGTCCTCGTACGCGTCCAGCGGCGGGCAGGAGCAGACCAGGTTGCGGTCGCCGTACGCCTGGTCGATGCGGCGCACCGGCGGCCAGTACTTGTCCGCCGCGGACACCCCGGCCGGGAAGACGGCCTCGGCGCGGCTGTAGCCGTGCTCCCAGTCGTCGCCGAGCGCGGCCGCGGTGTGCGGCGCGTTCCGCAGCGGGTTGTCCTCCGCGGCCCACTCGCCGCTCGCGACCTTCTCGATCTCCCCGCGGATGGCGATCATCGCCTCGCAGAAACGGTCCAGCTCGACCAGGTCCTCGCTCTCCGTCGGCTCGATCATCAGCGTGCCGGCGACCGGGAAGGACATGGTCGGCGCGTGGAAGCCGTAGTCGATGAGGCGCTTGGCGATGTCGTCGACGCTGACGCCCGTGGACTTGCTCAGCGGCCGCAGGTCGATGATGCACTCGTGCGCGACGAGCCCGCCGGGGCCGGTGTAGAGCACCGGGTAGTGCGGCTCAAGGCGCTTGGCGATGTAGTTCGCCGACAGGACCGCCACCTGCGTGGCCCGCTTGAGGCCCTCGCCGCCCATGAGCCGGACGTACGCCCAGGAGATCGGCAGGATGCCGGCCGAGCCCCACGGCGCGGCGGAGACCGGGCCGACGCCGGTCTCGGGCCCGGCGGCGGGCTGCAGCGGGTGGTTGGGCAGGTACGGGGCGAGGTGCTCGCGCACCGCCACCGGGCCGACGCCGGGACCGCCGCCGCCGTGCGGGATGCAGAAGGTCTTGTGCAGGTTCAGGTGGGAGACGTCGCCGCCGAAGTGCCCCGGCTTGGCGAGCCCCACCAGCGCGTTGAGGTTGGCGCCGTCGACGTACACCTGGCCGCCCGCGTCGTGCACGGCCGCGCAGATGTCGGCGACGTGCTCCTCGAACACGCCGTGCGTGGACGGGTAGGTGATCATGAGCACGGCGAGCTGCTCGCGGTGCTGCTCTATCTTCGCCCGCAGGTCCTCGACGTCGATCTCGCCGTCGTCGGCGGTCTTCACGACGACGACCTTCATCCCGGCCATCACGGCGCTCGCGGCGTTGGTGCCGTGCGCGGAGGACGGGATGAGGCAGACGGTGCGCTGCTCGTCGCCGTTGGCCCGGTGGTAGCCGCGCACCGCGAGCAGACCGGCCAGCTCACCCTGGGACCCGGCGTTCGGCTGGAGCGAGACCTTGTCGTAGCCGGTGACCTCGGCGAGACGTTCCTCCAGCTCGCGGATGAGGGTCAGGTAGCCCTGCGCCTGCGGGGCGGGCGCGAAGGGGTGCAGCTGCCCGAACTCCGGCCAGGTGACGGCTTCCATCTCCGTGGTCGCGTTGAGCTTCATGGTGCAGGAGCCCAGCGGGATCATGCCGCGGTCGAGCGCGTAGTCGCGGTCGGCGAGCCGGCGCAGGTAGCGCAGCATCGAGGTCTCGGAGCGGTACTGGTGGAAGACCGGGTGGGTCAGGTACTCGTCCGAGCGCAGCAGCCCCGCGGGCAGGGCGTCCTCGGTGCTCGCGTCCAGGGCCTCGATGTCGGCCTCGACGCCGAACGCCGACCACAGAGCGGCGAGCTGCGCGCGCGTGGTGGTCTCGTCGCAGGCGAACGACACGTGGTCGGCGTCGGCCAGGTGGATGTTGACCCCGCGCTCGCGCGCGGCGGCGACCACGTCGGCGGCCTTGCCGGGCACCCGGGCGGTCAGCGTGTCGAAGTACGCGCCGTGCACGATCTCGACCCCGCCCGCCGTCAGGCCCGCGGCGAGCAGCGTGGCGTACCGGTGCGTGCGGCGCGCGATGGCCCGCAGGCCCTCGGGGCCGTGGTAGACGGCGTACATCCCGGCCATGACGGCGAGCAGCACCTGCGCGGTACAGATGTTGCTGGTCGCCTTCTCGCGGCGGATGTGCTGCTCACGGGTCTGCAGCGCCAGGCGGTAGGCCTTGTTGCCGTCGGCGTCGACGGAGACGCCGACCAGGCGGCCGGGCAGGTTGCGGGCGAACTTCTCGTGCACCGCCATGTAGCCGGCGTGCGGCCCGCCGAAGCCCATGGGCACGCCGAAGCGCTGCGTCGTGCCGACGGCGATGTCGGCGCCGAGCTCGCCGGGCGAGGTGAGCAGGGTCAGCGCGAGCAGGTCGGCGGCGACGGTGACGATCGCGCCGCGCTCGTGGGCCTGCTCGATGACCGGCTTGATGTCGCGGACGGCACCGGAGGCGCCCGGGTACTGGACCAGGACACCGTTGATCTCACGCCCGTCGAGCTCCGCGGGCAGGCCGTCGCTCAGGTCCGCGACGACGACCTCGACACCGGTCGGTTCGGCCCGGGTCCGGATCACGGCGACGGTCTGCGGCAGCGCGTCGGCGTCGACGACGAACACGCCGTTCTTGACCTTGCCGACGCGGCGCGAGAGCGCCATGGCCTCGGCGGCGGCGGTGCCCTCGTCCAGCAGGGAGGCGCCCGAGGTGGGCAGGCCGGTCAGGTCGGCGACGACGGTCTGGAAGTTGAGCAGCGCCTCCAGACGACCCTGCGAGATCTCCGGCTGGTAGGGCGTGTACGCCGTGTACCAGGACGGGTTCTCCATCACGTTCCGCAGGATGACGGGCGGCGTGAACGTCCCGTAGTAGCCGAGCCCGATCATCGAGTCGAGGACCTGGTTGCGGTCCGCCAGCGCACGCAGCTCGGCCAGCACCTCGGCCTCGGTGCGGGCGCCGGGCAGCTCCAGGGCCTCGGCGTTCTTGATCACATCCGGCACGGCGGCCGCGGTGAGCTCGTCGAGGGAGCCGTACCCGACCTGGGCGAGCATCTTGGCACGCGCTTCGGCGTCGGGGCCGATGTGCCGCTGCTCGAAGGGGATGCCCTGTTCGAGTTGCGAAAGCGGGGTGCGAGGAGTGGCGGTCATGGCGGAGGCCTCCTGGTCTGGCACGACCTGCGAGGGGTACCACGGCGCGGGTACCCGTACGGCCTCCCCCTCTGTCATCTCAACCTGAGAGCTTCACAGGCCCGCCCAGGGCGGCCCTGCTTGCACCGTCGGTGAGGAAGGGATTCGAACGTGCCCGCCCGACGCCCGCCCTGCTTTCCAGAGTGGCCTCATCCGTGCGGTACAGGGGCCTGAGAGATTCCGGGGAGGAGTTGCTCCTTCGGCGCTCCCCGGTGCTGCCACCGAAGAGCTCTCCCGCACGGGGTCAACAGCCGCTTGCCAGCCTACCAGCGAGGTCCCTGCCCGATCCCTCGAGTGGCCGCCCGCCCCGAAGTGCTCTTTCGTAGTGATGAGGGGGTGCTGCGAAAGTACTTCCGAGCGTGACAAGCGCCGACGAGCACTGGCAGGCCGGATAAGTCCTCATAAGGGCTGAGAAGCCCGAGATACGCCTAGAAGTACTGTGAAGCGCTGAGAAGCGACATCGACCTCGGCGAGCAACGACAACCGAAAGCCGGTCAGCCCGGATGAGCCGCGATCAACGGGAGGGAACGTGCAGACAGATATCGATCCCCGCAACCTGATCGGCCGCAAGGCGTTCGACCGCGACGGCAACAGGATCGGCACGGTCGACGAGATCTACCTCGACGACGCGACCGGCGCCCCTGAGTGGGCCGCCATACGCACCGGCCTGTTCAGCCGGGACGCCTTCGTCCCGCTGGAGTCCAGCGAGCTGGTCAAGGACGGCACCCTCCGCGTCCCCTTCGACCGTGCCCTGATCAGGGACGCCCCGGATTTCGGCGTCGGCCGCCACCTCTCCCCCGAGCAGGAACTCCAGCTCTACCGCCACTACGGCCTGGACGTCGCCCCGGCCCCGCCTTTCCCCGATCACGACTTCGGCCCCACCCCCGAAGACAGCAACACCTGACCATCCCCATCCGACTGGCCCCCACCCGGTGGCCCCCAGTCCGGCTGCCTCCTCGTCCGGGCTGCCCCTCGCCCGGCTACCTCCCGTGCGCCTGCCTCCCGTACGGCTGCTTTCCGTACGTTGCCTCCCGCACGGCTGTCTCCTCGCCCCGGCTGCCCCTCGCCCGGCTACCTCCCGTGCGCCCTGCCTTCCGTACGGCTACCTCCTCTCCCGGCTGGCCCCGTCCGGCGCCCCCCATCGGGCTGCCTCCCCGTCCGGCTAGCCCGTCCGGCGCCCCCATCCGGCTGCCTCCCCGTCCGGCTGGCCTTGTCCAACGGCCCCTGCCGGTCCTCACTGAGGCTGCCGGATTTCGCTACATCTGCCGGTCCTTGCCACGCCTGCCGCTCGTCCCGTGCCTGCCGGTTCTTGCCACGCCTGCCGTCGCCTCCGCCACCGGTGCCGGTGCCCGCCCGGGCCGGTGCTCACCAGGCCTGTCGGCCTCTCCACCCCTGACGCCCGGCCAGCACCCCAGCCCTGGTCACTCAGCCGCCGACCTCCCCGATACAGCTACGCCCTACGCCCTCCGCACGCCCCCAGCGCCCCTTCCCTAGCCCGTACCAGCGATACCCCCTGCACCCCGGTCGCCCCACACGCCCACCTCATCCACGGCTGCCGCCGCCGCTCCCCCACCGACAACCCCGGCGGCCGTCACCAACGGCAGCGGATCCGAAGGCTCCAGTTCCGGGTCGTCCGTGCGGAACGTGCGCACCCGGCCCGGGGGCGACTCCGGTGTCTCGAACCGCACCGTCACCCGCCCCAGGCCGCTTCCCTGCACCCACCCGGGTCCGTACACGGCATGCCGTACGTCGTGCCCCGCGGGCCACCGCCGCTCGACAGGCGCCACCGGCTCCCCGGCCCCGGCCCCCGCAAGGACCGCCACCTGGTGCGTCGCGTCCCCCAGGCCCGAGACAGGTCTCGTCCCGGCCCCCTCAACCGACGCACCGGCCTCAGCACCACCCCCGCTCACAGCCCCTCCACCAGCTTCGGCCACCCCGTCACGCTCAGCAGGCGAGGCCCCCGGCCCCTCCCCGGCCTCCACCAGCGCATGCGCCTCGGCCTGCGCCTGGGCCTGCGCGAACAGGTCCTCCTGCGTGAAGTCCGCGAGTCCGCTCACCCCTACGCCGAGCAGACGCACCCCGCCCGTCGTGTCCACCGACTCCAGAAGCCGCGCGGCCGCCTCCCGCACCACCGCCGGGTCGTCCGTGGGCCCCCGTAGCGTCTCGGAGCGGGTCAGCGTCGAGAAGTCGAAGCGCCGCACCTTGAGGACGATGGTCCGGCCGGAGTGCCCGGCCGCCCGCAGCCGCTGCACGCACCGGTCGGCGAGCCGCGCCACCTCCAGGCGCACCCGCACCCGGTCGTGGATGTCCACGTCGTACGTGTCCTCGACACTGACGGACTTGGTGTCCCGCTCGGCCACCACGGCTCGCTCGTCCCGCGCCAGCGCCATCGCGTACAACCCCTCGCCGTGGGCCCTGCCCAGGAGCCGCACCAGCTCGTCCTGCCCGGCCTCCGCCAGCTCCCCCACCGTGGTGATCCCCGCCCGCCGCAGGTGGTCCCCCGTCGCCGGGCCCACGCCGGGCAGCACCCGCACCGACATCGGCCCGAGCAGCTCCCGCTCCGTGCCCGGCTCTATCAGCCTGAGCCCGTCGGGCTTGGCCTCCTCGGAGGCGATCTTCGCGAGCATCTTGGACGCGGCGAGCCCCACGGACCCCGTCAGCCCCGTCACCCGCCGGATGTCCGCCCGCAGCCGCTCCCCCACGGCCCGGGCCGAGGCCGCGTCATCGGCGACTCCACCGGCCTCCAGGTCCACGAAGGCCTCGTCGAGGCTGAGCGGCTCCACGAGCGGCGACAGCTCCCGCAGCAGCCCCATGACCTGCTCGCTGATCTCCCGGTACAGCCCGAAGCGCGGCACGAGGTACGCCGCGTTCGGCGCGAGCCGGCGCGCCTGCCCCATCGGCATGGCCGAGTGCACCCCGAACCGCCTGGCCTCGTAGGACGCCGTCGCCACGACCCCGCGCGGCCCCAGCCCGCCGACCACGACGGCCTTGCCGCGCAGGCTCGGCTTCGCGGCCTGCTCGGCTGACGCGTAGAAGGCATCCATGTCGAGATGCAGGATCGTCGGCGCGGTTCTCACACCTCTGATGCTGCCCTACGCCACTGACAATGCCCTGGACCAGGCCCACCGGCCGACGGAACACGACAACCGCCCCAGCCGAAGCACCTCGGCACACAGGCAGCAACAACCTCGTGGCTTGCAGCCCAGGGAGGAGCGAGGAACCCCGTCACCAGCGCGGACCGGCGCACCGCAAGGGCGCGTACGACCCCCTGCGCGCTCCGCAGGCCCGCCCCCGCACCAGCCCGGCACGGAACAGCCTTCGGCCCGATACGCGGCCCTCAGGCCCTCATACGGCCCGGTTCCGCCGCCGCGCCAGCTCGTCCCCCGGATGGTGTCCGACCAGCGTCTCTCCCGTGTCGACGCGCTCCCCGTGCAACTGGGACAGCGCGGCCTCGACATCCCGCCACACGACTCCGACGGCGATTCCGAAGACCCCCTGGCCCCCCTGGAGCAGCTCGTGCACCTCGCCGGGCGACGTGCACTCGTACACCGTCGCGCCGTCACTCATCAGCGTCGTGCGCTCCAGGTCCTGGAAACCGCTGTCCCGCAGGTGCTGCACGGTGGTGCGGATGTTCTGCAACGAGACGCCGGTGTCCAGGAAACGCTTCACGATCTTCAGCACGACGACATCGCGGAAGCTGTAGAGCCGCTGGGTCCCGGAGCCGCCCGCCGCACGCACACTGGGCTCCACGAGCCCGGTACGCGCCCAGTAGTCGAGTTGCCGGTACGTGATGCCCGCCGCCGCGCACGCCGTGGGGCCGCGGTAACCGATGCGGTCCCGCTCGGGCTGCTGTGTCCGGTCTTCCGGTGCGGACGGGCTGCCGTTACCGTGGAGCGCCACCGGGCGCCTCGAAGGGGGTTCGGCCGAGCCGCCGTGCAGCGGATACGAACCGCCCACCGCTGTACCGTCGCCGCTGCTTCTCACGCCGACCTCCGTCCTTGACCTGCCTCATCGACGGTAGGCAGTCGCCAGGGGCTCGTCAACGATCGCCACACTCGCCACGCCGAGTGATAATCACCCTGCGAGTGGTTTCGCGTCCCCTGCCGCGGGGAAAGGCTAGCCGAATGCTCCGGAGCGGGCCTCTCCGCGGCCGCTCACGAGCACCCGGCTGTCACTGGGTACCCAGCTGTCGCCGGGCACCCGGCCGTCACTGGCTGCTGGTGCCGAAGTCCTCGGGCGAGATCTGGTCGAGGAACTCGCGGAACTTCTCCACCTCGTCCTCCTGCTCGTCCGGGATGGCGATGCCCGCGTCGTCCAGCACCCCGTCACTGCCGTAGATCGGCGTCCCGGTGCGCAGCGCCAGCGCTATGGCGTCCGAGGGACGGGCGCTCACCTCGACCCCGCTGGCGAAGACCAGCTCGGCGTAGAACACGCCTTCCCGCAGGTCGGTGATGCGCACTTCGGTGAGCTCCTGACCCACGGCCTCCAGCACGTCCTTGAAAAGGTCGTGCGTCAGCGGCCGCGCGGGTGCCATGCCCTGCTGTGCGAAGGCGATGGCGGTCGCCTCCCCTGGTCCGATCCAGATGGGGAGGTACCGGTCGCCTCCCACTTCACGCAGGAGCACGATCGGCTGGTTGGAGGGCATTTCGACCCGGACACCTACGACGTCGAGCTCGTTCACACAGCAACCCTAGGACGTGCCCGGCAGGTTTGGGTAGTCGGGCACCCGTCGAGTCAGCGCGGCCGCACACCCAGGGCACTGTGCACGAGTGCCGTGTGCAGCCTGCCCGTGAGCCCCGCTAGCTCTTTCGTACGCGCTTCCGCATGGGCCCTGGTCTGCGGATTGCGGTGCCGGCGCAGCGGCGCCACGATCTGGTCGACGAGGGCCGCGTCCCGCTCCGCCGCGGCCTTCATGGCCCGCAGATGCCGTGGCTCGATGCCGAAGCGTCCGAGCTCCACGACGAGCGCGGCCACGGTCACGGCGTCGGCGTCGTAGCTGCCGTCCGGCAGCGGCGCGATCAGGCCGTACGCCTCCCACTCCGCCAGTTGGCCCTCCTCGGCCTCGACGGCGGCGAGCAAGGCGTCCCGCCCCACCCGGGCGGCGGTGCGCTCCTCCTGCTCGCCGGGCGGGGCGTCGTCGCTCCCGTCCCGCTGCTGGCCCACCGAAGGCAGCGTGACCTGCTCCCCCCGCGCCATCGCGTCGAGCTGCTCGCGGATGACCTTCAGCGGGAGGTAGTGGTCGCGCTGCACCCGCAGCACGTACGCCAGGCGTTCGACGTCCTCGGGGCTGAACTTGCGGTACCCGGACGGGGTGCGCTGCGGTTCCACGAGGCCTTCCGACTCCAAGAACCTGATCTTGGAGATGGTGACCTCGGGGAACTCGTCACGCAGCACGTTCAGGACCGCGCCGATGCTCATCAGCCGGTCGTCCGCAGCGGCGGTGCCGCTTCCGGCACCGCCCCTCGGTGTGTGCAGCATGGGCCTTCCTGGGGGTGGTTCAGATGCCCCGCTGGCTCGCGTAGAAGACCAGTCGGTACTTGCCGATCTGGACCTCGTCGCCGTTGGACAGGGCGACGGAGTCGATCCGCTCCCGGTTCACGTACGTGCCGTTGAGGCTGCCGACGTCGGCGACGGTGAAGCTGCCGTCCGCGGCGCGACGGAACTCCACGTGGCGGCGCGACACGGTCACGTCGTCCAGGAAGATGTCGCTCTGCGGGTGGCGCCCCGCCGTCGTCAGGTCGCCGTCCAGCAGGAAGCGGCTGCCCGAGTTCGGCCCGCGCCGGACCACGAGCAGCGCCGAGCCGAGCGGCAGCGCGTCCACGGCGGCCTGGGCCTCGGGCGACAGCGCCGGGGACGGCGTCTGGCCCGTGGTCTCGGCGTCGTAGGCCTCCAGGCCGGAGATGGAGATCGTCGACGTGGTCTCGGACGGACGCTCGGCCACCGCCCCGGGCCGCAGCGGCGCACCGCAGTTGGAGCAGAACCGGCTGGCCTGCGCGTTGCGGTTGCCGCACCTCTGACACACCAGGGCCGACATGGACGGATCCTCCTGCCGCGGCTGCCCCGTCGGGGCATGGGACGCGTACGGGTCCTGGGTAAACCCTCCACCCGTACCTGAGGTTGACGGATCCCCGAAACCTATGCGGCCGGAACTGGCAGGGTCAACAGACGACGCGCCCTGTCCGCCCGAAATGTCTCCACCCGGGCCACCCACCTGGTCCCGGAACAGCGGGCGCTCGCCCACCTGGGTCTCGGGCACGTCTCCCTTACGCGCCGCACGGTGGCGGGCGTCGTCACGCGTACTCTTGCCGAACAACTTCGCAAACAACTTCACGGGCGATTCCCCTTGACCGAAACAGACCCGCCCGTGGGGCAGGACGAACCCTGATTGCACACACCGGCGTACATGGGCGACACCGACATCCTCACAACGTCCGGAGCCGCCAAACAGTTTCCACCACGCACCGCGTCCCGCGTGCGCCGACCCCCCGCAACCTCATGCCCGGGACCGCCGGCCCCCATGCGACCCCGCCTCACTGGGAGGACGACCGAGCGTAGTCAGGCCGCTTCGCGGGTCGCAAGGCATCCACGACGATCTTCTCCGTACGTGCGACAGTGACCGTGGCCTGCTCCTTCTCCAGAGTCTGCACCACACCGCCGGGGATGTTGAGCGCGGGCTCCAGGTCCTGGGGCTTGCCGATGACCTTGAAACGGTAGGGCTCGGCGACCTTGCGGCCGTCCACGCGCACACCGCCGCCCGCCGCGTCCGAGAGATGGGTGCCGGCCACCACCCGTACGTCGTTGACCTGGATGGCCTCGGCGCCCGCGGCGCGCAGCTCCTGGATGGCGTCGAGCAGCATGTTGGCCTCCACCGTCCCCTTCTTGTCGTCGATCGTCAGCGTGATGCCGGGCCCCTGGGCGGCCACGGTGCCCGCGAGGACGCCGAGTTGCCGTTCCCGCTCGGCGGTCTGCTTGCGGGCCTCCTCGGCCTGGTCCGAGCTGCTCTCGAGGCCGGTGCGCTGTTCCTCGAGACGCCGCTTCTCATCTTCCAGACGCTGAGTACGGTCATCCAGTTCATCGAGGATGCGAACAAGATCTTCTTGTCGTGCGCCGCGCAGCGCGTCACTGCTGTCATTGGTGGACCGCACCTGGATCGCCAGGCCCAGGCCGAGCACGAACAGCAGCAACGCCACGATGAGTTGGGCCCGGGTGAGGCGCGGCGGCCACAGACCCTTCACGAGCCGCTGGCGCCCGGTCAGCGGCGCCGGTCCCGTCCGCGCGTTCCCGGCCTCGTCACCGGTCCCGCGGGGCGGCACCGGGATCTCGGGGGGCAGCTCCCTGCGGGGGCCGCCGCCGGGCGTGTCGTCCCCGTTCCTGGGGCTGAGCGAGCTCATCGGCCTCACGCCCGGAAGACGTGCCGGCGGATGGCCGCGGCGTTGGAGAAGATGCGGATGCCGAGGACCACGACGACCCCCGTCGAGAGCTGGGCGCCCACGCCCAGCTTGTCCCCGAGGAAGACGATGAGCGCGGCCACCACCACGTTCGACAGGAACGACACCACGAAGACCTTGTCGTCGAAGATCCCGTCGAGCATCGCCCGCAGACCGCCGAACACCGCGTCGAGCGCGGCCACCACGGCGATCGGAAGATACGGCTCGACCACCGCGGGCACCTCGGGCCGGACCAGCAGTCCGGCCACGACTCCCACGACGAGGCCCAGTACGGCGATCACGATGCGCTCTTCCCTGCCTTCGGCTCTGCTGTTCGTACGGTCACACTGGGCGCGGCCGGCAGCCGGAGGTCGTCCGCCACCGAGATGCCGGTGCGGATACCGAAGTTCTCCTGGAGAGCATGCAGATACTGGCCGTCGGGGCTGTTCTGGAATCTGGTGCTCAACTGCTGGCCGTCGCCCACCGCGAGCACCGTATACGGCGGCACCAGCGGCTTGTTGTCGACCAGTATCGCGTCACCGGCCGCCCTGATGGCCGACAGTGCCGTCAGCCGCTGGTCGTTGATGGCGATCGCCTCGGCGCCGGACTGCCACAGGCCGTTGACGACGCGCTGCATGTCCCGGTCACGCACTCGGCCGGTGTCGGAGAAGCCGCCGTTGTCCCGGGGGCCGCCGCCGCCCTGATCGGCTTCCTTCTTGTCGTTGACGACCAGCCGGACGCCGGGACCGTGCACCGGCGTCGCGCCGGACAGCAGGGAGACCAGATCGGCCGTGCCCCCGCCGTGTTCGCGCAGCGCGGCCCGCTGCCGGGTGTTCACGTCGTTGCGCAGGTCGTCGACCTCGTCCTCGAGGTCGTCCGCGTCGGTGGTCGCCGCCTCGACCCGGTCGATCAGTTCGGCGCGTTCCTTGGCGAGGACGGGGGCCGCTATGCGCGCCTGGGCCGCGCCGACGGTCACGACGAGCGCGGCGAGCACCAGGCCGAGCGCGAGCCCGAGTTTCGCCCGGAGTGTCTTGGGCACCCCGGTTGTGCCGGATTCCCTCTTGCGGGCGGCGGCCTCCGCGTACCCCTCGTCCAGGCTGTGGTCCATGACGGTGGTGAGCAGCGACATGGAAGCGTCCGGGCGCGAGGCGCGCGGGACGGTGCTCCGAACGGGGGGCTGCTGCGGCATGCCGCACATCGTCGCACGTCGCGGGCGCTACCTCCGAATGGCCCCACCGATGTGCCGGACAGCACCACTTACGGGTGCTGTCCGGCACATATGCACGCTCAGCGGCCGGCGCTGTCCACCACTGCCGCCCATTCGTCGAGCAGCGCCTGCGCCGAAGCCTCGTCGGGACCTTCGGCCCACAGGTGGGTGACCGCTTCCGCCGGGTCGGGCAGCACCAGCACCCAGCGCCCGTCCGCCTCCACGACCCGTACGCCGTCGGTGGTGTCCACGGACCGGTCGCCCGCGGCCTCCACGACGCTGCGCATGACGAGGCCCTTGACGGCCCACGGCGTGGCGAGGTCCCTGCGCTGCACGTGGGCGCGCGGGATCCGGGCGTCGATCTGGCTGAGCGTGAGCTGCGTGCGCGCCACGAGCCCGATGAGCCGTACGAACGCGGCCGTGCCGTCGAAGACGCTGCTGAACTCCGGCACGATGAAGCCGCCGCGCCCGTCACCGCCGAAGATCGTCGAGTCGCCGCGTCCGACCCGGGTCAGGTCGTCCGGCGACGTGGTCGTCCAGTCGACCTGCGTGCCGTGGTACGCGGCGACCTGCTCGGCGATCCGCGTCGTCGTCACGGGCAGCGCCACGCGGCCGCTGCGCCGCTCGGCCGCCACCAGGTCCAGCATGACGAGCAGTGCCCGGTCGTCCTCGACGATGCGGCCCTTCTCGTCGACCAGGGAGAGCCGCTCGCCGACGGGGTCGAAGCGCACGCCGAAGGCCGCACGGGCCGACGCCACGATCTCGCCGAGCCGCATCAGTCCCGCTCTGCGGGCGTCGGCGGACTCGGTGGGCCGCGACTCGTCGAGGCCCGGGTTGATCGTCAGCGCGTCCACGCCGAGCTTGCCGAGCAGGCTGGGCAGCACGAGCCCCGCGCTGCCGTTCGACGCGTCGACGACGACCTTCAACCCGGACTCGGCGATGCCGGAGGTGTCGACGTTCCGCAGCAGCGACCCGGTGTACGAGTCGAAGACGCTGGACGGGAAGTGCAGGTCACCGATCTCTCCGGGGAAGGCCCGCCGGTACTCCTGGCGCGCGTACACCCGGTCGAGCTTGCGCTGGCTGGCCTGCGAGAGGTCCGCTCCCTGCCCGTCGAAGAACATGATGTCGACGGAGTCAGGCACCCCGGGCGTCGTACGGATCATGATGCCGCCGGCGCTGCCGCGTGCCGTCTGCTGCCGCGCCACCGGCAGCGGCACGTTCTCCAGGTCCCGTACGTCGATGGCGCTGGCCTGCAGCGCGGAGATCACGGCCCGCTTGAGCGCCCGGGCACCACGGGAATGGTCACGCGCGGTGGTGACCGTCGAGCCCTTCTTCAGGGTCGTGGCGTAGGCGCCGGCGAGGCGTACCGCGAGCTCCGGGGTGATCTCCACGTTCAGGATGCCGGAGACCCCGCGCGCGCCGAAGAGGTGCGCCTGGCCGCGGGACTCCCAGATGACGGAGGTGTTGACGAAGGCGCCGGCCTCGACCGTCTTGAACGGATAGACCCGTACGTTCCCCTGGACGATGGATTCCTCACCGACAAGGCATTCGTCGCCGATGACGGCGCCGTCCTCGATCCGTGCCGCCCGCATGATGTCCGTGTTCTTGCCGACGACACAGCCGCGGAGATTGCTGTGCGGTCCGATGTACACGTTGTCGTGCACCACGGTCTTGTGCAGGAAGGCTCCGCTCTTGACCACCACGTTCGAGCCCACGACGGTGTGCTCGCGGATTTCCGCGTCGGCCTCGACCTTCGCGTAGTCACCGATGTACAGCGGCCCGCGCAGCACGGCGTCGGGGTGCACCTCGGCGCCTTCGGCGACCCACACTCCGGGCGAGATCTCGAAGCCGTCGAGTTCGACGTCGACCTTGCCTTCGAGGACGTCGGCCTGTGCCTTCACATAGCTTTCGTGGGTGCCGACGTCCTCCCAGTAGCCCTCGGCGACATAGCCGTAGACCGGCTTGCCTTCCTTCATGAGCTGCGGGAAGACGTCCCCGGACCAGTCGACCGGCACATCGGGGTCGACGTAGTCGAAGACCTCGGGCTCCATGACGTAGATACCGGTGTTCACCGTGTCGGAGAAGACCTGGCCCCAGGTCGGCTTCTCCAGGAAGCGCTCGACCTTGCCTTCTTCGTCGACGATGGTGATACCGAATTCCAGCGGATTGGGGACGCGCGTCAGACAGACGGTGACGAGGGCGCCCTTCTCCTTGTGGAAGTTGATCAGCTCGGTGAGGTCGAAGTCGGTCAGAGCGTCACCGGAGATGACCAGGAAGGCGTCGTCCTTCAGCGCCTCCTCGGCGTTCTTCACGCTGCCGGCGGTGCCGAGTGGCTTCTCCTCATTGGCATAGGTGAGCTCCATTCCGAGCTCTTCACCGTCGCCGAAGTAGTTCTTGACGAGGGACGCCAGGAACTGGACGGTCACTACGGTCTCGGTGAGCCCATGCCTTTTCAGCAGGCGCAGCACGTGCTCCATGATCGGCCGGTTGGCGACCGGCAGGAGCGGCTTGGGCATGCTCGAGGTCATGGGGCGCAGGCGTGTGCCCTCGCCCCCGGCCATCACGACGGCCTTCATGTCGGTAGCGTCCTCCTCGATAGATGACGATCACGCCGACCGAGCCCACCGGATTTGGCCCGTTCCCTACTGTCCCGGGCCCGCAAACTGCTACCGCTGTCGCATGGGCGAGGCTCAATCGGCCGTGGCGTCCGCCCTGACAAGTCGGCGGACCTGAACCACATAGAGGACTCCTGCCCACCAATACAGGGTTGTACCCCATCCGGCGAACGCCCATCCGAAAATAGCAGCGAGTGTATGGATCCAGCCACTTCCGTCACTGAGGAGCAGCAGCGGAAAGGCGTACATAAGGTTGAAGGTAGCGGCCTTCCCGAGGAAGTTCACCTGGGGCGGCGGATAGCCGTGCCGCCGGAGGATCCCCACCATCACGAGCAGGACCAGCTCGCGCAGAAGGAGTATGCCGGTCAGCCACAGCGGCAGAATCTCGCGCCAGGTCAGGCCGACCAGCGTCGACAGAATGTAGAGCCGGTCCGCCGCGGGGTCGAGGATGCGGCCGAGGCTGCTGATCTGGTTCCATCGGCGCGCGAGCTTGCCGTCGAGGTAGTCGCTGACACCGCTCAGCGCCAGGACGAGCAGCGCCCAGCCGTCGCTCTTCGGGCCCCCGAACTCAGGCCTGAGGATCAACCACAGGAAGAGCGGCACGCCGACGAGACGCGCCATGCTGAGGATGTTGGGGATGGTGAGGACCCGGTCCGTCTGGACACGCGTCTCCTGGACCTCCACCCGGGGGCCTCCTGTGGGGAACGAGCGAATGATGCCCCCCGACCCTACCGCCAGTCGTCAGGCGTCAGTGCGGGTGGGGTACCTGACGCGACAAACAAAAAAGCCGTGTTCCCCGAGTCTTCTGACTCGGGTAACACGGCTTTCTCTCAACAATAGTTCGGCGGCGTCCTACTCTCCCACAGGGTCCCCCCTGCAGTACCATCGGCGCTGAAAGGCTTAGCTTCCGGGTTCGGAATGTAACCGGGCGTTTCCCTCACGCTATGACCACCGAAACACTATGAAACTCTCAACAACCGCACCACACCACGGTGTGGGGTTGTTCGTGGTTTCAGAACCAACACAGTGAACGCGAGCAACTGAGGACAAGCCCTCGGCCTATTAGTACCAGTCAACT